>JANPLJ010000898.1:0-11206 GCA_031426475.1 Pirellulaceae bacterium
AAATCGGGTTAGGGAACGACAGCGACGGAGGCCACAGTACGTGGGCCCATACGCAGTTGGTTTACCACTTTGCCTTGCGCGTCGATCTCCAAGAGCCGCCGGCCAGTGTAGTCGGAGACGAATAGATTGCCATCGGAGAACTGGTCGATTCCGCTGGTCCAGCCCATTTGGATGTCCATTTTGGCTCCGCCAATCGAACGAACTACTTCGCCCTTCGGATTCACCTCCACGATTTCGCCGGGATCGGAAATGGTCATGCGGGTGTTGCCGTTGGCTAAACGCCAGGCCTGATAGAGCCGGCGCTTGGAAAGGTCGCCGGGCGCTTGCCAGGTCCAGATAATCTTGCCGTCCTTATCGACTTCGATGACTTTGGCGACCGCTTGCGCAAGCTCCCACGCGACCTGAGCCGCTCGGAACGCGCGTCGCCAATGAACGATCGCATCAAGTTGGGGCAAGGGCGCACTAAGATCGTCGGGGCAACCGTCGGGAAGAAACTCGCGCTGCTCAAAGCCCTACTTTGTGGCCCCAGTGTTCCAATTCGCAGGCGCGTTTCTACATGGATCCAGAGCCCCCGATTCACGACCGGTGGAGGATTGGTACACCGCCGCTTTTTTAAATCCGAGCTTTGAATTTGAGGCAGAAAAGGTGCTCGCCGTGGTGCTCACATGCTCGGTCAGTGGGGCCTTGTGGGGTGCTATTCTATTCGCCGCGTAATGTAGCTGTTTGCATCTACATTCATCTATTTGCATCGAAAAGGTGGGGCGTGCACAGGACTCTGATCCTGTGATGGACCCAAATAGCCAAAGGATTTGGGGAGTTGGTTGAGCACCAAGCAGAAAAACCCAGCGATTTGCTGGGTTTTTGGAGAGATCAAAAGTAGCCGAGGCGGGACTCGAACCCGCACGAGGATTTACTCCTCCCAGGATTTTAAGTCCTGTGCGTCTGCCATTTCGCCACTCGGCCGTGGAGTCCGTAGTTTAACTCGCTTTTCGATTTCGAAGAAGACGTCTGTTGCGGTTCAGTTATTCCATGGGGAGCCATTCCACATCGCTTCGGGAATGAAGGCGTTCGGCGAGCTGGCATCGATCGCGGCCGGGCAGCCAAAGCCGACAGACGATTTGCGATAACTCGAGTTGTTCACCATCGACGCAGAGAATAGGCGATTTGAGCCCATTCAGCTCAGCAATCGTGATATTCTGATCTAGGGAATCTTGCCAGTGTTCGATCGAATTTTGGCTACAGGCATCCTGGGGAAGCAACAAAAGCGTCCTTTTCGCACCTCCGCTGGCTAAAAGTTTCAAATCGTCCGCGTGCAGCTGGTCTAACAACATCTTTCGATCCAGTTGGATAGGATCCAATGACGTTGGCTCCGGTTGCGAGACCGCTGACTGGCCGTCTCGAGGCAACGCGCGGACTAATCCCGAGTCGATGGCTGCTTGTTGCGAAACACCGATGCTCAATTCGAGTAGTCTTGTCAAACGCAAATCATCGAAGCGTCGACTCTCGGTTGGAGACGACGAGCCATGTTGGGCAGTTTCATTGTCCGGCTGCGATTCATTTGCACCGCCTGACTCCGACGATAACGAAGTAAAAAATCGCTGTTGAACGAGTGATTGAAGCGATTGATCGATGGACCTTTGAGTAGTCTCACGAACTCCAAACCAAGTTGCTGGAATTGGTATCCAAGAATCGCGAATGCGTCCGTCGGCATCGATACTTACTCCAAGGTCGTTGGCGAGGGAGCGAGTCCAAAGAAGAAATTCTTCGACCGCCATCGCGGATTCCGCTCGCCAAACTTTGCTGAGGTGCGCGACGTATTGCCCCAATCGCATCAACATTCGACTCGCGATCTGATGCACCGAGGCTTGAATATTCAGTGCCCGAATTTGCTGCGAAATCTCTTGCTGTGAGTGTGCCGGCAGTTCCGTCGCACCCGCTTGCGATTGTGATTCGAAGAGCGCATTCAGCATCGACTCTCGATCTTGTGTAAATCGATCAGCGACATTCTGCAGAGACTGGCTTTGCGATGAAAAACGAGCACCAATACCGTTGAGCACTTCTTGCAATTGAGACCAACCGGAGAACGACTGCAGCCAGCGAGTCCTTAACCGATCGATAAGACCACTTGTTGCCTCATCGATCATGGAGCCAGCTGCGAGCTGTGAATGATGCAGCGATACCCCAAGCGCATCCGAGAATTGCTCCAATCCAAGATGCTCCAGTTGCTCAAACTCGGACTTGAATTCGCGCGGCCCTTCGGAGGACGAATCCGATGATTCCGAAGATTGAAACAACTTCTCCATGCAAAGGCGGACCCATGATTGGGCTGACCAATGCATTTCTCGAAATAGATCGCCAATAAAGAATTCAATTTGTTGGTTAGAAGATCGAGGCTTGGGTGCCGCGTCTTCGTTAGACCGGAGCTCGGCGGATGAATCGCTATGGGAAGGAGTTGCGTTGCTGAGTGCGCTCAGCCACTCTTGGAGCGAATGAAGCGTAAGGCGTTTGACGAGTTGCTCGGGATGCAACTGCGAGGACAAGTCCAGGCGGCGTGACGCGAACATGCGAAGCCAAGCATTCCATTCGTGATCTTGGTCGTTCGTGGCACTCGCAAACGTGTCATCGCGGCATACATCCAAGACTTCTCCCAACGCCGTACATGCGTCAATGCACAGAAAATCCGTCATCTGCTCGACGGCAGATCGCCATGCTGCTTGCTTGCCAAGCGGCCCACCATGGACAAGATAAACTTGGTTCCATGGTGGATTCGCGGAATGGTCGTCGTGTATGCCGGGGACTCCAGGATGCAAGCCGTTGGTACGAAAGTAGTGTGCGACCTCTTGTAAACAAGCGACGCCTGCGGCTGATGCGAGTTCGGTGGAAGCGAAATCGCTTTGTTCGCCGACGCACAGTACGGCTTGGACCGTAGCGGATATATCCAGCTCGGCAATAATCCTCCTAACCAAAAACGCAAGTTCGATGGCAAGTACACTTCCCGTTCCACCATGAGCGGATCCGACAAAGTAGATCCGGATCGGCTTGTCGTCAGTATTCAACGCGCGCTGTTGTAGCACCAAGTTCGAAAGAGATGACTTGAGGTATTCGTAGCAAACAGTCGAGTAATCTAAGAACGCTAACATGCCCATCGGTCTGACGCCTTCGGTGGCACGTGACCGCGGAACATTGTAAAGCCAGCGTCTACTGAGAGGCTTGAACGCTTCTTGCGGACGATCTCGATACTGCTGCGCGGTTCTCAGCGGCATGAATAGAATGTCATCGTGAGAGAGTCTCCCGATGGTCGTTGGATCGGTTGCTCGCTGAAGCGTGGCTTCGTCAGTGTCGGCCTGTATCCAAACGACATCGGAAAGTTCCTTGAGATCAAGCCCCGAGGCTTGTAGTCGACTTCGGAGCGAAGTCAGCACTTCCGCTCCGGTGCCGCCGACTCCAATAAAGATCGAAGGGGCCAACGTGCCGGTAGCCGCCTTAGGCAACTTAATAGCGGGCAGTTCTACCACTTGCCGATTGTGGGTGGATGAAGCGACTCCCGCCCATGAAACCGTGGGATTACCGTCCGCCTGCTTCGGAGATTGCGCAGCTCGAGGTGTATGACGCGTCGACGGTACTTTCGCCGGACCGTTATTATTCCCTGATTTGACGGACGGATCGCTGTCGGATTGTGTTTGAACACGGTAGAGCTGGTCGACGAGTTCTCGGCACGAGGAAAAGCGTTGGCTTGGTTTCTTCGACAGAGCTTTCGCAATGATGGGACGTTCCAGGGCAGGTAACGCCTCTAGATTCGGGGCTTTGTGCAGATGTTCGGATGCAAGCTGAGCAGTCGTTCGACCACTGAAAGGCAAGGTTCCAGTGAGGAGTTCTTGATAAACGATGGCAAGAGAGTATTGATCTGAAAACCTTCCGGGACGACCATCGAACATCTCTGGCGGAGCATAGGTTGGCGTCATTCCTGCCATGACCGACATGCTCTTGTTCTGAATATCCTTGATCAACCCGAAGTCAGCAACTTTGACTCGGTCGGCTACCAACAACAGATTAGCCGGCTTGACATCCAAGTGTTGCAAGTCGTGTTTTTGGCACAAAAAGTCGAGCGCATCGGCCGTGTCTCGCAAGTATTCAAGCAATCGACTTCGGGGGATACCAATCAAACCGCGATTATGGAATTCGTTGAATCGATCGAGCAATGAACCATCGGCGAGTTCGGTGACAACCATCAATTGGTTGTTCACGATTTCAATACGCTCTAACGACAGAATGAACGGATGATGGACTGCCCGAATGCGTTGAAGCGAACGCAATTCGTTCCCCGCCCGTTCGTCGATCGACCCAAAAACAAATTTGATCGCTTTTTGCAGTCCGCCGGGAGCATCCGCTAACCAAACTTCGCCATACCCACCAGCACCGATGCGTTCGCGAAGCACGTAACCTTCGATCGGTTCAAATCCGGGTTCGGCACCTGATATCAGCGATGTCATGGTAGGTGTTCCTATTCGATCCCTGCACTACTCGAACCACTTGCCTCGGACGGGCCAACCCATGCACCAGAAGGCGGAAGGCCAAAATTGGTCTGCGTCAATGGTCGTTGGATGGGGATGGGAGCGGTCTGGCTTGACGCGGGCCGAGGTGGCATCGTTCGCTGGGTCGGAGGATTGTCTGGAGCCGCCGCGAGACTTGGGCGATTCACGGTTTTGGAAACCCCAACGCTCGGTACTGCGGACGGATTTGCAACCGATGGACGCTGCGGCGTTGGAGCGTTTGCAGCTTTCGAAATGGCGGAAGTACTGGATCCAAAATAGTTTTGACAGGCCATTTGAAGATAGTCCATTCGAAGCTCGGGGCGTTCGCCTCGATAAGCGCTCAATGCGGCTACTTGGGCTAGAAGATCGCGAGGATGGCAACGCCTCAAGGGACGTCCCGTCGCCGTATATTGCTTCTCGACGAAGGATTCGATTACATCGGGTCGCCAATGAATGGAGCTAGCTTCACACGCACGTCGAAAAAGCTCGATGTATTCGCCTTGCGATGGATCGCCGATCTCAATTTTAAACGGTACGCGACGCATAAACGCTTCGTCGACCAACGACTCTGGTTGAAGGTTCGTCGAAAACAATATCGTCTGCTCGAATGGGACACTAATCTTTTTTCCGGTCGGCAATGTCAAGTAATCTATCTTACTTTCCAAAGGCACAATCCACCGATTTAACAGCTCGGCTGGTGCGACACGCTGACGACCAAAGTCGTCGATCAGAAGGCAGCCGCAATTGCTCTTAAGCTGCAAAGGAGCTTCGCAAGTATTGCTTCTGGAATCGTGTCGAACTTCCAAATTGTCGAGCGTCAGTTCGCCACCCACGACGACCGTTGGGCGTCGAATGCGAATCCATCGACGATCATGCTCACGGCTCGCGACAATTCTTGCAGTCGCGGCCATACTTCCGGCGGGAATATGGTAGGAAGCATCGAAAAGTTTGATGATGTTTCCGTCGTCAATGATTGCGTGCGGGATCCATATCTCCTGGCCACGACAAGCAGTAAGGCATTTGGCTAACGTCGTTTTCCCGTTTCCAGGCGATCCGTACAGAAAGATACCCGACGTGCTATTGACGGCTGGTCCGAGGAAATTGAGCCAGCTTGGATCATAGGTCACTCCAGACAACGCCGCTCGCAATTGATTCTCGGTGATCGGCTCAAAGTTGCGTGCCTGAGCCTCCACACTGAGTATGTAGTCCGTCAGCGGGACAGGTGCCGGCCCCGAGTAGGAGCATACTTTCTGATGTCCGAGGGCTCGCTTTTGGCCATTCTCGGTGAGCGTATAGTAGAAGTCGTTGAGTGGAGCAGGACGTGCGTGGCTGATCAGCTGACGCACTCGCATACCGGCCAGTTGTTGTTCGATCAAAGCGTACGGCAGACCGATTCGCTCCGACAAGTTCCTTCCACTCAGCGACCCCGAATTCAACAACTGCTGACAGATCAGCGACTCACCCATCAATTCCGGGATCCCGGCTTCTTGGATCGTACGCGGTTCAGCAGGCCAGAAAGCGTCGTCGTTAAGGATCGATGGCAACACGTCGCCAACGATGGTTGCCGTGTCTCGTTTCATCACATTATTTTGCATCTCACATCTTGACCTTTCGCAGCGACGGTCGCTGCGATCCGCTTTCTCGTTAAGATCGATACCATTGGAGCAAGCGGTAGCGAATAACGCTACCATCTAGTCTACGATCGACTCCAAGGACGCAGATAGTCGCATTCATTTGAAACAAATTCCGATAATGCTAGCCCCGACGCATTTTATGATCTAGGTTACGACGGAGCATTGATTGAAAGCGATCCAATCGCAATATGTTCCGCGTTTTGCCAGACCCGTTATCGAAGAATACAAACAGGCGTAATCGGAACTACTGGAAAAATAGAATCAACGCGCACAATCGGTGAATTGAAAGAAGACAGCATGCACGCCCTCGGAACCAACACCACAGCCTCACGACGCTCGATGAGCGGCAGTGCGGCCACCGGTATCTGGATGCTGGCAAGTGTGAATCCATCACAACAAATCAATCCGCTAACGGTTGTCTATCCCTTTCCGTTCACGATCGGACGCAAGTCCGGAAACTCGTTACAACTCAATTCGAAAGCCGTATCCAGCCAGCATGCCGAGATTGTCACCCGAAACAACGATTTGGTCTTAATCGATCGGCAAAGCACGAATGGTACTTACGTCAACGGTCAACGCGTCAAGTCCGAAGTCACGCTTCGCAGCGAAGATCTCGTCCAGATCGCCGATATCGCCTTCCGTGTAAGGATGGACAATCATGCGACCGCGACGAATACGATCAGCGAAGACGTTTGTGACCAAGCGTTGGCCTTGGTTCAATTCGATCGAATGATGGAGAATCGATTGGTAACGCCTTTTTTCCAACCGATCATCGACGTTGGGTGCGGCACGATCGTCGGTTATGAAGTCTTGGCGCGGAGTCGAATGTTTGGGTTGGAGACTTCGGTAGCGATGTTTTCGGCTGCAGCTCGTTTGAATATGGAAGTCGAACTCAGCCAGATGTTGCGTTGGGAGGGCGTTCGCGAAGCCTTGAGCCTACCGACCCCCAAACGGATGTACCTTAACACGCATCCACTCGAGCTCGACCGTGCCGATTTGCTCGAAACAATGAAACAAGTTCGTGACTTTGCAAACGACCTGCCCATTACTCTCGAAATCCACGAAGCCGCGATTACGAATCCGCAAGCGATGCGTGAGCTTCAATCGAGGCTACGGGATATGAACGTTCAGATCGCGTACGATGACTTTGGAGCCGGCCAAAATCGACTTGTTGAATTGATCGATTCGCCCCCCGATGTTCTCAAATTCGATATGTCTTTAATCAGGGATATCGATCAAGCAACGGCGGAACGACAGCGCATGGTGGCGTCACTGGTTCAGATCGTCGTCGATCTGGGAGTACTACCGCTGGCCGAAGGCATTGAAACGCTTGCCGAAGCCGAGGTCTGTAAAGAGATGGGATTCACCCTGGCGCAAGGCTACTACTACGGACGTCCGGCCTCACCTCGTGTCTTCGCCGATCCAGCTTTGACACCGGTCCAATCGAGCAGCCTCTAGACGCCGATATCTTCGTTCCAAAGCTTTGGAAACTTGGCAATAAAGTCGTGCATCATCTGAATACACTCGCGGTTGTCGATGATCGCGAGTTCCACTCCACGCGAACGCAGGTAGTCTTCAGGGCCTTGAAAGTTTTGGTTCTCACCGACGACGACTCGGCGAATTTTGTAGAGCAAAATTGCCCCGCTGCACATATCGCATGGCGAAAGAGTCGAATAGAGAACAGCTCGTCCGTAGTCGCTGCTCGTCAATCGTCCGGCGTTCTCGAGGCAATCCATTTCCGCATGCAAAATCGGACTGCTTTTCTGAATGCGCTGGTTGTGTCCGCGAGCAACAATCTGTCCGTCGATCGCCAAAACGGAACCGATAGGCAGACCGCCGACCGACAAGCCCTTCTGTGCTTCGAGGTACGCCTCGTGTAAGCAGTCGATATCATTCATCGAGCACCACTACTGTATTGAAATCACGATTGGATAATGATCTGAATGCGAACGGTCATAGATATTGCGACGGTCGAGGACCTTGATTTTATCGTTAACCAGCGCGTGGTCGATCGTGATTCCAAGTTTCTGGAACATCGTTGGCCAGGATGCAAAGTAGCCTCGATACCAACTAGAATCCTTCAGCCGACCTTCCTCAAGCAATTTCCAGAATGGCGGTGACCAAGCGGTAATATTGAAATCCCCTATGATCATAGAACTATTCTGTCGTTCCGATGCCCAGTCCCCCAAAGCCTCCAGTTGAGCATCCCGCAATTTGGTGCGTTTCCCGTCGTCTGCGTGCGGAGATACGGTATGGACTCCGAGCAAGCTCAACCTCCCGGCACCACTCGCTCGTTCGACTTCGAGTTCGATCGCCGGCATCCAATAGTCAGCCGGGTAGATCGCGCGAAAGCTGGAATTGGGGATTCGACTCATCATGCCAATCCCGCACCCATCCCAGGCCGGCAACCACAAATTATGCGGATACTCGTCTCGCAACGATTCAAGATGCTTCGACGTTAAGGGACTCATTTCAATCACCAATACGATGTCGGGCTGCTCGCGGCGCACAAGCTCAAGGACCTCCTCGTAGTTGCGGTTCACGAGCAACATATTCCACGACAGAATCTTGATCGATCCAGCTGCTTGCTCAGCTTTCTTCAATGGAAGCATTCGCCATGGCGTTGTCACCCAGCCATAAAACAAAAACGGTATAAGCGTAAACGCTAACCGTCGTCGCCAACGCGGCCCCGCATTGATCGACCGTCGTCGAACGAGAAGGAAAAGAGCCTCCAACAAGAGGACGAAAAGACATCCAACAAACACATGGAACGAAGTATGAGTGGCGAGTTCAAGGAATGGATGGAAATTCGAGAAGAACCGCGTCAACATCAGCGTCCAAGCCACCATCGCGAACGAACCGATCGCAAGTAGAAGGCCTCGCTCGGCAAATTCGAGCCAGGAATCGAGACGACGATAATCACTCACAGACAACCTTAACTTGCCCCGCTTTTTCGAAACGACCATTCGTTGAAAAACAATAGCAACATCGCAAACGATGCCGGAATCAGATAATAAATAATCCGATACAAAACCAAGGCCGCCAAAACGGGTACCTTCGCATTCTCTGGCATCAATTGAATAACGATGGCTTCTAAAACACCGACTCCGCCAGGAATATGGAAGATGACGACAACGATCATGGCCGCAAGGTACGAAACCAAGACCGTGCTGAAATGAATCGCGTCGGGGCCGCGGAGCGTCGATGGAAGCAAGAAATACAAGACCGCCGACGCAAGTACAAAATCGCCCGCCGAGACAAGCAACTGCATCGCCGAAAGCTTGAGTGGTGGCAGCGAAAATCGATACTCCTTCCAATGAACGGGCCTTCGAATAAAGGCTGACGCCAACAGATAGAGTGCCACGACCCCCAGAAAAATCCATCCCCACGTATGCGGCGCAAGGATCAATCCCTCCGCGTACTCTTCGGGGAGCTGAACAGGTAACGCGACGAACGCGATGCCCGCTAGCAAGAACATACCAAGCCAAAAAGTCATCGAGATGATGGATATGAAGGCAACGATCTCGACGAGCGTAAATCCCCACCTCGAATACAGTCGATACCGAACCGCCGTACCACCCAAAATCCAGCCAAAAACGTTGGAAAGCGCGTATCCAACGACAGCCCCCATCATAACGCGATGGAGAGGAACAGACTTTCGCAAGTATCGGACGGCGATCAAGTCATAACCGGTAAGCAAGAAAAAATTCGCGATGGTAATGGCGACGGCAATGACAATACTCCAGGCCGGAACATTGCTTATCGCTTCATAGACGCTTGCCCAAGTGATGCCGCCAAGCTTTTTTCGCAGTACGTAAAACGCGACAAGCATAATGGCGATCACCGCCGAGTATCGCGCTGAATCCCCAATCCCTTTCACGACGCGGCTGCCTTGGCTTGTCTGTGCCGCTTCGGGAGGATCAATTGATAGACGAGGATTTTCGCTTGCAGATTCAGATGACTCAGATTCAAACAATTCGAACATTCCTTCGTTGTATCTCGCAGAAATGCTTGGATTGTTCTTGGGAATTGAAAACTCTGCAAGGTGGCACGAGTTTCTGCAGCTGCTTTCCTCAGAATAGAAATTGAAAATTCTTTGCTGCGTTGACCTAACGTGTCCTCGTCCGAGCGGATAACTCTAGTAGGTCATACACGATCGCAACAGCAAGTTCCTCTGGAGATCATGCGGAAAAGAACAGCACATCTCATTATGCGTCAAATTGACATAGTCGAGCACGCAAGGTTTACAAGAATCTTTGCAAAACCTACACCGAAAGTTCATCAAAGGCTAGCAAACAGACGCGATACTCGTCGCAGAAACTGACAGGCAACGCTGCTAGAAGAACTAATTCTGCCAATTTTGCAGGAGGCGATACAGGGGTTACCTGGCGCAAGTGAACGACTTGAGACAAAATGTGCAAATTCCAAAAGAATTTCCCCAGCGGTATTTTATTTGCTCAGTAAAGATCAGAATTGACGAAGTGTTCAAATGTTCATACGATATATCCCGCAGTCTGAATGCTACGGGAAAGAACAAGACTTCAAGGAGGTTTTGCAATGTTAGTTTTAAGTCGAAAAGAAGGCGAACGTTTGGTGATTGGCGAGAATATCACATTGGTTATTTCCAAAATAGCTGGCAATCGAGTAACGATTGGCATCGAAGCGCCTAAAGACGTCAAAATCATGAGGTCTGAGTTGGAGGCGAGCGTCGAAGCGATTCCTGCAAGCGTCAAGCCGGACTCGAATCGCTTGAATTCCAAAGCGCTCAAAGACTTTGCTGGATCGGTCCTGACGTTGAAGCGACAGGTCGGTTAGGCCAAGTGCTTCATCCGATCCAACCGCCTCGTTGCTTTCGCTCTCAAGGAATTGGTCGTGCTCCCAGTTGGCTTGTCCAACTTGGCTCGGCTAGCCCGGATTATTCATCGCGCGTAGCTACGTTCGCCGGAACGTGGTGAACTGCCTTGAGTTACAGCCACGTTCTGGCGAACGCAGCTACGACAGTCTGTTTCCCAGCATAAAAAAGCGGGACGGCCTCCAAGG
>JANPLJ010000899.1:0-5213 GCA_031426475.1 Pirellulaceae bacterium
GTCAAGCCAGATATCATCACGATGGCCAAAGGCATTGGCAACGGAGCGCCGTTAGCTGCGATGACAACCACGGAGCCCATCTCCGAAGTCTTAAAGCGTCGCGTTCACTTCAATACATTCGGCGGCAACCCGATCAGCATGACCCAGGGTTTGGCCACACTGGAAGTTATCGATGCCGAAGGAATTCAGCAGAATGCGTTGCTAGTCGGAGAACATCTCAAATCCGAATTGGAACAGCTTGCCGACAAACACTCGCTGATCGGTGACGTCCGTGGCCTTGGCTTGATGCTTGGTGTTGAACTGGTCAAGGATCGCGTATCCAAGGAACCAGCGAAGGCCGAAGCCGCACTGGTCATGGAAGAGATGAAGAAGCGTCAGGTTTTGATCGGTAAAGGTGGCCTTTTTGGAAACACGCTTCGAATCAAACCGCCGATGTGTATCACGAAGGACGATGCCGACTATCTCGTCGCGATGCTTGACGAGGTTTTCATTGAAGTCGCAAAGAACTGCTAGAAATGATCTTTTTATTGATTCGATATCGAGGGAAACATGCCAACGCTTGAGATGACGGTTAATGGACTAAAACTTCCCAACCCATTTATCATTGCGTCGGGACCGCCCGGTACAAATGCGAATGTGATCGGCAAGGCCTTTGATGAGGGCTGGGGAGCGGTGATTTGCAAAACAGTCAGTCTCGACTCGTCCAAAGTGATCAATGTCCAACCTCGATATGCGAGATTGAGAAGTCGGACGTCGGGAGAGATCTACGGATGGGAAAATATTGAACTGATCAGCGATCGTGAATTGAGCGTATGGCTAGACGAATTTCGCGAACTCAAAAACAAGTATCCGACCCGAATCCTGATTGCATCGATTATGGAAGAGTACAATCGAAATTCATGGCAAGAATTGATTGGTCGCTGCGAAGAGGCTGGTGTCGATGCGTTCGAGTTGAATTTTTCGTGCCCGCATGGCTTGCCCGAGCGAAAAATGGGAGCCGCCATGGGCCAAGACCCAGTCGTCCTGGCAGAGGTTTGCGGATGGGTGATGGACGTCGCGAAGATTCCTGTTTGGGCTAAGATGACCCCGAATGTAACGCATATCGAAGCGCCGACGCGAGCGAGCCTGGGTGCCGGCTGTCAAGGAGTTACTGCAATTAATACCATTCGGAGCGTGATGGGTGTGAACTTAGATACTTTGCGGCCGGAGCCTTCCGTGGAAGGCTATACGACTCCGGGCGGATATTCCTGCCAAGCGGTCAAACCGATTGCACTTCGAATGTGTATGGAGATCGC
This sequence comes from Pirellulaceae bacterium, assembly GCA_031426475.1. Classification (GTDB taxonomy): domain Bacteria; phylum Planctomycetota; class Planctomycetia; order Pirellulales; family Pirellulaceae; genus JAIYDQ01. The sequence goes on from JANPLJ010000899.1 coordinate 1,296, forward strand.
GCAGGTCATCCGGAATGAATTTGCAGATCGAACGCTCAGCGGAATGGGCGGGATCGAGACGGGAGACGATGCAGCCCAGTTTATCTTGCTGGGTTCCGATACCGTTCAGGTTTGTACCGGTGTCATGAAGGAAGGCTATCGGATTGTCAAACCGATGTGCGACGAATTACTTGCCTTCATGGACAAGCATCATTTTGAACGACTCGAGGACTTCCGAGGTCATAGTCTTCAATTCTTTACAACGCATGCCGACCTGGTAAAACGTCAATCAGATGCCAGGGCAGCTAAGCAAGCCGAAGCGAAGAAGAAAATGATCACCGCGGACGCCCAGTGGGACGGTGACGATTTTGTGAAGCAATCCGACGCGCTTGCCCGTGGGTAATTGGACATCGAGTTCGACTGTCCCAAACTCTCAACACGAAACGCCAACGAACGTGTCGTGTTGACTACTCCGCTACCTCGTACGTCGCAACTGAGTTTCAAATGGTTCCGGTTGTATCGATTGTAAGATACGACGGTGAGCTGATCGATTAAGCCGAGTTAACTTGCTTGTTTTCTTGTCGGATTGCGCTAGCGTATCGATTGCGACGCTGTAGATCGGCGACCTATGGTCCGTAGGGGCAAAAAGTTGTCGATGACTTCCGCTTGAAGTGCCGATGACAACCCTGGTTTGCGTCTTTCCGCATTTGCCGGGAGGAGCTGCCCAGAGAACTTATACAACGTGAGTTTCTCGAATACGCACGGAGGCGTAGGATCTTGTCGCCGGTTTGGCCGACCCGAAAAACACATTATTCACAGCGAGCCCTGATGGCCATGCGGATCTTCGCATGCCTTTGGATTGTTGTTGGGGGGGCATATCGCCTCGTTTTTAGCCAAGAAGCGGAGACAGTGGCGATCGAGTAAAACAGCTTGTCGGGCATCGAAGGGTATGGCAACGTACCGATTTAGTTTCCCATTCCTCTGCCGCAGGTGTTCGTCGCTACAAGACCGACAATCGACTCTCCCTCGCCAACGCAGGAATCAATGCCTGTAGCACCCGATCCGCTCGATTCGGGTCCTTACTGGATTCGTGAGAATCGTCTAGCGATCAAAGCTCCGATCGAACGGACGGCGGCCGTCGATATCGAATCGATGGTTTGGGCCGCTCTAGCCCATTCACCCTACGTTCAGTCGATTCAAACGCGGCCGATGATCCTGGAATCGGAGATCGATCAAGCCCGGGGCACATTCGACCCTGCACGATTTGCAAATTCGATTTGGAACGATCGCTCGGATCCCGTTGGTAACACGCTAACAACGGGTGGTCCGAATCGATTGAACGAGCAGAATATCGAATCCAAGGCTGGTGTTCGACGTAAGAACGAACTTGGCGGGAACTGGGAGGCGGCCCAAGAATTGCAACTCCGCGACAGCAACTCCGTATTCTTTAAGCCTCGCAAGCAAGCTGACAGCAAGATGGTCCTTCGCTACACACAACCTTTGATGAAGGGATACGGTCGAACTTACAATCGAGCGAGCATCACGATCGCGGAACTCAATTTTGAAGCTTCCAACCAAGAAGCCAATCGTGCGTTGCAAACTCACATTTTGGATCTCAACGAAGCGTTTTGGCAGTTGGTCAGCCAGCGATCGCAAACGCTCCAGATCAATCGAGGTGTCGAAAGGCTCAAGGAGATCCATCGCCAGCTCGAGAATCGCGCCGACCTGGATTTACTCCAGAACCAACTCCTGCGAGCCGGTTCGGCAATCAGTAGCTTGCATGCACGGCGCGCGCGTTCTCTTGCCCAAGTAGTCGTCTATGAGGAACAGATTCGCCAAATCGTAAACGCTCCATGGGTTCAACCGAACGTTTGCGATGAAATTGTTCCGACATCGATCCCGCTTAATAATTTGTTACCTATTCAACTTGAGGAAGAGCTCGCATCGGCACTCAATGGTCGTTCGGATGTTCTCGCAATCCGCGACCAGATTCAAGCTGCGAACGTGAAGTTAAAAGTAGCAGAACAAGACTTGAGACCGACACTTAATTTGGTCACCGATTTCTATGTGCGAGGACTCAACGGCCAATATGATGTTTCAAACTCTTTCGGCGACCAATTTTCGACCGGCGCCCCCAGTTATTCCGGCGGGCTAGAATATCTGCGACCCAAAAATCAGACACTTGCCAATGCAATTCGCCGACAGCGGAATCTCGAAATTCGACAACTGTTGTTCGACCTGGAAGATAGGTTGCTAGTCGTTGGGAAAGAAGTTCGGACGGCAATCGCTGCCGTCCAAGCAAGTCACGCCGAAATGGAGGCGAGTGCCAGTGCAACGATTGCGAACAATGCAGAAGTCGAATATCTCGAATCCAAATGGCAAAACGGGGCCTTCCTTGAACCCACACAAATTAGTCTCAATCTAGAACAACTCCTCGACGCCCAACAGCGATTGATACAGTCGGAAGCAAATTGGGCATCGGCACAATCCCAGTACATGATCGCGCTAGCGCAACTTCGATTCGCCTCGGGGACCCTGCTTTCCATGGAGCGAACTCAGCCGGATTCGCAAGCAGAACCGTCGCAACAGCCATAGACTAATAACCTGGCCTCGACCTCCGAGTTCCTGAGATGACGATCCGACAGCGAGTGGCCTGAACGATTCCGCAAACTAGCGTGCACTGAACGGATTGCCAATTCACCATCCGGGGTAGCTTTTGCGACTTTCGCAGCAAAAAGACCGTGTGCGACTGTTGCGTGCCCAAGTGCTGCTAGTTAAACTTCACTGCTGGCGGACTATCTACCTTTACTGCCATTGGTCGGTGACTTTAACAAGCCTCTTTCTCCGACCCTGGAAAATGCCTACCTTTTTGGAAATGTTCGAAACAATATGACTGCTGAAAAACCAATACCAACACCAACGACGTCCTCCGAAACTCGTCGAAATTTCATCAAGGCAACTTCCGCGTTGGTTGCTGGAAGTGGACTGGTCGGAGGCCAACTACCCCTGGCCCGAGCCGCCCACGCGTTCGGGAGCGATGTTATTAAGCTAGGTCTGATAGGCTGCGGTGGTCGTGGTACTGGTGCTGCTGGTCAAGCGATGGACACGGACGGACCGACGAAATTGGTTGCCGTTGCGGATGCATTTGAAAGCCGATCTTCAACGTGCCTTAATCAGCTCAAGAAAAAGTATGCAAAGCAGATTGACGACAATCTAAAGGTTTCCATCGGAATCGATGCCTACAAAGAAGTTCTCAATAGTGACTGCGATCTTGTCATCCTTGCGACGCCACCTGGTTTTCGACCTCTGCATTTCGAAGCCGCGGTGAAAGCCGGCAAGAATGTCTTTGCGGAAAAACCAGTCGCCACCGACGCTCCCGGCGTTCGCCGATTCCTTGACGCAAACAAGCTTGCAAAAGAAAAAGGATTGACGGTCCAGATTGGACTTCAACGCCATCATCAGACCGACTACCGCGAGACGATCAAGATGCTCAAGGATGGCGCGATTGGCGACATTCTCTTCACCCGTGTCTACTGGAATACTGCCGGAATTTGGACGAGAAGCAGAGCAGAGGGGATGTCCGAACTGGAGTATCAAGTCCACAACTGGTATCACTTCAACTGGCTCAGCGGTGACCACATTTGCGAGCAGCACATTCACAACCTGGATGTTAGCAATTGGTTGATGGATGCTCATCCGATCGAAGTGAACGGCCAAGGTGGACGTAGCGCTATGGACGGTTATTCAGGCGAAATTTTCGATCATCACTTTGTCGAATATACGTATCCAAACGGCGCGAAGATGTTCTCGCAATGTCGTCAGATTCCTGGTTGTTGGGGAAGCGTTTCGGAACACGCACACGGATCCAAGGGATGGTGCGACATTTCGAAAGGCATTATCTACGACGAAAAGGGTAACGAGAAATGGAAGGCTCCCAAG
>JANPLJ010000900.1:0-4704 GCA_031426475.1 Pirellulaceae bacterium
GACGCAAGCGAACGCAGGCGTGCTAGGACTGAACAGCACATCGATTCTCTTGGGTAATCAAGACATTCTTACGGAACGAATGAACGGAGGACGCATTCGTTTCGGATGGTGGTTTGCCAACAATCCGAACCTTGGAGTTGAGCTCGAATACTTTGGACTGAAGACGGCACTTGCACTCGCCAATCAACGGGATAGTCTATTCGCCCAGATACGTGAACGACTCTAAAGCGCGCAGACGAGAAGAAGCGGATGGTTGGACGGGAACACCGCTCGATGCGAAAAACGTCGGCTGCTATCTTACGGCCGGTACTGAAGTGTGTGAGGTTGGACCTAGTTCTGACCGAAAAATTGCGATGATGGTTTCACAGCAAGAGGTCGAATTGATTCGACTAGGACAGCATGTCCGCGTTTTTTGCCCTAGCCCCAGTCGCTCGATTTTTAGAGGAACCGTCGAGTCGATCGAATCGTCCCCCGTTTACGAACAGCCGATCGAAGTGGTCGTTTCGGGAAAGATCCCAGTCGATGCGGTGGGAGGTAAACCCAATAGATCTCTGGTCCCCGTTTATCGCGTCAACGTTGAATTGGAAGAAGAGCGAACAGATCAATTGCCGGTTCGGTCCGTCGGGACAGCGCGCGTTCAATTGGATCGTTGCTCTGTCTTCGATCGTGTTCATCGATTCATATCGAACGTATCCATCGAATAACATCGACACATATCAAGAACGATTGTTTATTAGTTACCATCGACGGATGCAGGCCAAAGAATTACCGAACCGTCACGTCCGGCAGTCATCAGCAACGATCCATCGGCGGTTATGTCGACGGCAGTCACGCCAAGAGTATGGCGTTGGAGGGCAAGGATCTCTCGTCCTTGACCGGTGCCACTTTTGATTCTTGGATCCCAAATACGTGCAGATTTGTCGCGGCTACCAGTGAAGATTCGGAAAGACGCCGTATCCGCTCCAAGGAATCGAATATCTTCGATTTGATCGGCGTGTCCTCGTAAAACGACAGATGGTGCAAGGTTTTCCTTGGCGGGCCCTTGGATAGGCCAGATTCGTGCTTGACGATCCTGACCGCCGATGGCAATCCATTGGCCGTCGGGAGAAAACGCACCGCACAGAAAGGCGGTCTTGGCATTCGGATCGCGAAACTCTTGAGGTGACTCATCGCCTTCGACGTTCCACACCCGAGCCGTACCATCACTATCGACCGTCAACAATCGTTTGCCATCAGGCGAGAATCGAACTTGATAGATCGACGCCCGTTTGCTTTCAGCCACTTGGAATACTCTTACCTGTTTGGTTTGTTGGTTGTTCGGATCCCAATTCCACAGCTTTACTACTCCATCATCACCGGCGCTGACGAAACGATAGTCTTTTGCGATCGGAGAAAATGCGATGCTATTTACTGCACTCTCGTGGGGATACTCAAGTTTATGTACCGATTTAGAAGTCGCGACGTTCCAGATCCGAATCGATCGACTGGCGGTGATGACATATGCACCATCGGACGAAAAATCCGCTTCGGAGATGCCGCCATGTGCTCGGAAACTCCGAATGTGGCTCATCGAAGCGAGATCCCAGAGCAGCACAGCGTCTCCATTCAGAGTGAGCAGGTTATTGGAGCTCATGGACATCGCATCGGCAATTTCAGGCAACGCAGCGGGAACCTTGAGCGAGAGTTTGGCTCGATATTCCGTTTTTGAAGCAGGCTTCCAATACGTTATGCGTCCAGCGGATTCATCAGAACGGCATGTTGTAATGCCACCCTTGGAATCGAAAGCCACGGAAAGAAGCTTGCCTTCGGACGTTGCTTCATTGCTTCGCTCTTTTGATCCGTTCGACTCGCCCTTCCCTGCTTTGCGAGCACGCTGAATCACCAATCCCTTATCACTTTGAAAGTCCCAGACAGTAAACGCTGAATTGTTTTCTTTGCCAACCGTGTTTTCGCTGATTGTCGCGAACGCATTTCCATCCTTTGCGATAGCCATCTTCGTGACAAATCCATCGTGTCCAAACGTGCTTAATGTCGATCGGTCGCTCAAGCGAATCCAGGTTACTTGCTGGTTGTCGCCGGCGACGAGAAGATCCGTGCCGTTGGGATGAAATGCCGCCACATTGATACGCGTTCCCGAATGCTGAAGGAACTTCTCACCAACAGATTCTCCCGTTTGAGTATTCCACAAAATCCCCATTCCATTCCGGTCGCCGGTGAACACGAAGCGACTATCTTTGGAGATGGCAACCGCAGTGACTGCCGCTTGGTGTCCGTTCAGCTTTTGAAGCAGCTTAATCGTATTGGTTCGATTCGGGGTTACGTCCCAGATTTTTGCCTGGGCATCGGCAGAACTGCTTCCGGTCACAAGTAGATTTCCGTCGCTCGAAACGGCAAGTACCGTATTGAGTCCGGTACCCGAGATACTGGAGGTCTCTGTCCCCGCTTCCAAGTTCCAAACTCGTACCACGGAATCAGCACTACCGACAAACAGCCGTCCGTTCGCTTCGTCGGTCGCCATCGAAAGGGCCAGGAAGGACGAGCCCTCTTGGAGCGATTGTGGCTTTTCCTCCTGCAGAGATGCAATGGGGACGAATCGTAGCGAGGCGGGATCAATCTCCAAAACGACGGCGGTGTGATCCCGACTGGCTGTTACTATTCGTTTTCCAGACCGATCGAAACGAGCTGACCAGATTTCGTCGCGATGTGCGAATTGCTGGTCAGGGCCCTTGCTAGGTGTTTGAAAGGGAGTTGGGGATTGAATATTTGCCAATCGCCACGAGCGAATCGTTCGGTCGCTTCCGGCCGATACGACGTCTTCGTCGAGGCGTCCAGAGAATTCCGCGCCTTGTACCCAGGCACCATGACCCCGAAGCGTTTGCTTGAGCGTTGCAGATTTTATATCCCAGATTTTGAGAGTATAGTCATCCGAGGCACTCAGCAACTCCGTTCCTTGCGAGTTAAATCGCAAGACTTCAATGGCATCGCGGTGTGCACGAGCGTGTTCCTCGACGTTTGTCGAAACAAGGCGCAACGGCTTAGATTGGGAGAGGTCGAGAAGTTTGGTAAATGGTGGGCTTGGAACGGGTTCGTTTTTCACGCTATCGTCGGCTCGCAACTTCTTGATAGCGTTCGAGACCGCTTCTCCATAATTAAGGGCTTGGATTTCGTCAGGCTTCCAAACGAAAATTTGTCCCGAACGATCGCCGGACGCGATCATCTTGCCGGAAGGTGAAATTGCGACTGCAAGTACCGGAGCCTGATGCTGTAACAAATCCGAACGATGTAAAAACTCTCGCTTATCTCCTTGTTCCTTCAAGTCCCAAGCAACGACTCGACCTGAACGATTATCAGCGACGGCCGCTGCAACGAGCATTGGTGAGACGTTTGGATTGCATGCGATATCGACGACTGGACCAATATGCCAGCACGATGCCAGCTCAACATTTGTCCCAAGATCCCACAATCGGATACTTCGGTCGCGACTTCCCGATAACAATCTTCCGGCATTCACAAATGTCAGCGAAGTAATCTCGGCCCTATGCCCTTCAAGTCTTCCAACGGGCTTGCGAGATTCGATGTCCCAAAGATGAATGACGCCTAATCGGTCGGCGACGGCCAACAGTTTTTCGTCGGGCCCGATCGCCGATGCTGTCGCATTGGTGATCGTAGGAAATTCATTCTCTGACTTTTTGGACACGCCCGAACGAGCATCCAGTTGGAACAATTGCACGGTACCATCGTCCAAGGTGACGACGGCTTTCGTTTTCTGTTGGCTTAGCGACATATTGCTAACGGCGTTTTCAAGCGATTCCAGCTCTTTAGACTGATTGGCTTGATGCCAAAGCCAACGCCATTCCCAGCTTGGAGGTGTATTCTTTCCAAATCGACTTTTCAAGTCAGTCAGTATTCGACGTGCGTCGTCAAACTCATTTTGTTCGATGCGAGCCTTTACTAACCCAATTTGGGCGATGTACGCTTCATACTCGGCATTGCTTCGTTCACGTTCGGCTTCATCGGCCTTCTGCTCGGCTAACATTCTTTGCTGGTCCGCTAGCATCTTTTGGTTTTCTGCAATGCCGCGTTGCAACTCTGCTTCTGTGAGACTCTGCTTTGCTTCGACCGTCTTGCTTTCTGCGATGGTGCGTTGCTTTTTTGCTTCGATGGCCTCCGCGTCAGCGATCGATCGCTGGCGTTCGGTTTCTCGTTGGCTTTCATTCGCCAGCACCAGATTATCCTGGGCTTCTCTTTCCGCTACTCGTGCACGATCACGGTCCCGAGAAATCTGATAGAGCGCGCCTCCGCCGCCCACAAAAATGAACCCTATCAGTCCGATGGCGGTACGCTTCATCCACGCAAGTCGCTTCAACCGCGATTCACGCTCTTGTTTTTCTGATTGAAGCTTTGCAACGAGTGGTGCATGTTCGCGGTTGTTCTTGTCCAGCAAGGACAAGCCGAGATCAAAGTCTTCCTTGTGATAGGCTGTCTCGGCATACGCTATTTTTGCACGATCCAGGCCTTGTTTTGCACGCAGGTTTCCATCCCAAAGTTTGAACGCTTCCTCAAACCCAAAGACACTACGAGCATGATCGTTGTATTCCGCTAATTTTTTTGCCGACTCCATGTCTTCTTCGGCCCGCACGGTCAGTAAGATACTCTCGGCGTGAGAGCGATACTGACGAATGGCGTCTTGAAAATCCGCAACCC
>JANPLJ010000901.1:0-3801 GCA_031426475.1 Pirellulaceae bacterium
GCCACCCAAGGACGCCGAACCTTTACTAGAAGCGAACCGCAAAAGCTTTGTCGATTCTACTCACGGATGGATGCAGGCTTATCAAGAGGCAAAGTTCCGCGAAGTCGGCCGTGTTCAAGGACGACGCTTAACCAACCTCCAGCTTGAGCGGACCCTACAAGATTTAACCGGCATTGATATTCCGCTCGCAATCGAGATGCCTGTTGAACCGAAGACGGCGGAGTTCAACACCTATTCTGAAAACCAGACAATGTCCCATTTTCATCTCGAGCAACATTTAAAGATTGTTGACCTCGCTTTGGATGAAATGTTTCGACGTGTCTTAAGTGTCGACGACGACAAATGGCAACGCGAGATGACGGCCAAAGAGATCGCTCGCGACCGTGATCGTGTTCGTTGTCGCGAACCTGAATACATCGATGGACAAGCCGTCATCTGGTCGTCTCGACTCGAGTTCTACGGTCGACTCCCAGAAACCGAAGCCAAGCAAGCAGGCTGGTACCGTCTGAAATTCCAAGTCAGAGCGTTGAAGAAGCCCGACGATCATGGCGTATGGTGTTCGGTGCGGATGGGCGAAGGAGTGTCCAGTGCACCGCTTCTCAGTTGGGGTGGCTCATTCGAGGCACACTCTGAACCCAAAATAGTAACGATGGACATTTGGTTGCCGCTTAGTCATCTCATCGAAATCCGTCCTCATGATCGAACGCTGAAACAAGCTCGCTTCCAAGGCGGTCAAGCCGCAAACGGCGAAGGAGACTCTCAAGACCTTCCGGGCATCGGTATCGATTGGTTGTCGCTAGAGCGAATTCATAAGGGGCCCGCTCAAGCTGAAATTCGGAATCGAATCTTTCCTGATGTGGACTTCAAAATCGTTCCAGGGAAAGACTTCGTCGGTCGGCCAATTAAAAAGGTCGCTATGCGCTCCGAGAAACCGAAAGAAGCCATTCGCAAAATCATCGCGAGGTTTGCCGACTTGACATTTCGCCGAAAGGTTTCTCCCGAAGAGCTTCAGCCGTTTGTCGAGTTTTCCATCGCTTCGTTCGAAGAAAACAAAGACTTGGCGATGGCGATTCGAGCAGGCTTCCGATCGCTTCTATGCTCCCCGCGTTTTCTCTATTTTTATGAAACGCCCGGTCCCTTGGATGACTACGCCATCGCTTCCAGGTTGAGCTATTTTCTTTGGAATAGCATGCCCGACGACAAGCTATTCAAGCTTGCTAGCCAAGGCAAACTCAAAGACGACGAAGTTTTAGACGGACAAGTAGATCGTATGCTTCGCGATCCGCGCGGTAAGAAATTTGTCCCCGACTTTGCAGCCCAGTGGCTTGAACTCGATCAAATCGATTTTACAGAACCCGATGCGAAGCTCTATCAGGATTTTGATTTGGTTGTACAAAATTCGATGCTCGGCGAGACGCATCGTTTTCTTCAGTTTCTTCTTGAAAAAGACGGTAGCGCAACAAACTTTGTCGATTCCGATGTCACATTTTTGAACAGTCGCTTAGCTCGTTATTATAGACTTCCTGCCATTGAAGACGACGAAGTGACACAGGTATCGCTGAAACCCGAAAGTCACCGCGGTGGTTTGCTAACTCAGGGTGCGATTCTCAAAGTGACGGCCAATGGAACGAATACGTCTCCTGTATTGCGTGGGCTTTGGGTAGCACGCCGAATCCTCGGCGACACCATCCCTCCTCCGCCCGAAAATGTGCCAGCCATTGAACCCGATATTCGCGGTGCCAAGACCATTCGCGATCAACTTGAAAAGCATCGCGACGATTCAGCATGTGCTTTTTGTCACGCGATGATTGATCCACCTGGGTTTGCATTAGAAAACTTTGACGCTGCCGGTCGATGGCGAGACAACTATCTCAAACTCGAAAACGGTCGATTGAGTCAGGGGGTCAAGATCGATCCAGGCTATAAAACAGTCGATGGGAAAGAGTTTGCTGACATTCGACAGTTCCAAAAGTTGATCAGTGCGAAACCAGATCGATTGGCTCGCAATTTTGCTGAGGAATTGATTGCCTATGGAACTGGGGCTCCGATAGCGTATGCCGATCGCGTTGATATCGATCGAATCGTCAAAGAGGCTGCCGCTTCCAATTACGGAGTGCGGTCGATAATCAAATCCGTTGCAAAGAGTTCTACGTTTCAAACGAAATAGCTTGATAAGGTTTTACCATGAGTTCCAACTTCGCAGGCAAGATCGTTCGGTTCAACTTTGGCCGCGAGATGAATCGCCGGTCCGTCCTCCGCGGCGCGGGTGTTTCCATGGCATTGCCCTGGTTGAGTGCGATGAGTCGTTCGGTGGCAGCCGACAAGGCTTCCCCCCAAAGATTTGTTGCCGTGACGCTTGGGCTTGGCTTGCATCAGGAGAATTGGAAACCAGCAGAGTCGGGTCGCGATTATCAAAGTTCGCTCTATCTCAAGGGACTCGAGGATCTTCGAAACGATATGACGGTCATTTCCGGTTCGTCGCATCCCGGCGTTACTGGGGGGCACCGAGCCGAAGCGAGTATTCTCACGGCGTCCTCTGCAGGCGGTGCGAGCAAATCACGCAATTCGATTTCGATCGATCAATTGATGGCCAAGCATCTCGGTGAAGCAACTCGTTTTTCGTCTTTGATTTTGTCCGCCAACGGGAGCGATAGTCCATGCTACACGGAAAGCGGCGCCATGATCCCAGCCAACCCTTCGCCGCGTGCCGTTTTTGAACAGTTGTTCGTCGATGACACCAAGTATGTTCGTACACAGCAAGTACGTCGATTGTTGCAAGGAACATCAATCATGGATTTGGTGGGCGAAGATGCACGTGCGCTTCAGCGAGAACTGGGGCCTGGGGACCGCGATCGTCTCGACGCCTATTTTACGAGTGTCCGTGATCTAGAAAAGCGGATGCAGGACGCCGAAGTTTGGGCGCACCGCCCGAAGCCGAAAGTGAATGTGAAGCCCCCCATCGACGTTGGATCTCCCAATGATCTGATCGCAAAGCAACAGGTGATGGGCGATGTGATTCATCTGGCATTGCAAACCGATTCGTCTCGATTCATCACGTTCCATCTCGGTGGTGCTGGTGGCGTTGTGCCGGTCAAGGGAGTCGATGAAGGCTACCATTCGTTGAGCCATCACGGACTCGATGAAGAAAAGCTCGCCCAGCTTGCTCTCGTCGAAGCGGCATTGGTCGAACAATGGGGCCGCTTTCTCAGGCAACTCAAAGAGACGAAAGACGGCGATGGTAGCCTGCTCGACCACACAAGCGTGCTCTTAACTTCCAATCTTGGCAACGCGTCCAATCACGATAACCGAAACATGCCGGTGCTTTTTGCCGGTGGCGGCTTTAAACACGGCCAACACTTGGCCTTCGATCAGAAGAAGAACTATCCGTTGCCAAACCTCTTCGTATCGATTCTGCAACGAGTCGGACTTGAAATGGATACGTTCGCTTCCAGCACCGGAACCCTGACTGGGCTCACTGTCTGATTCAACGAGCCGACGGAACGTTTGCTGGAGATAAGCGAATAAAAGACACTTCTCGCTGATCGCCGGTGAGTGGACGCTCGCTCCCAGGCTCCAGCTCCGAAGACCTCAGCGGCCTTGGAGGCCGTCTCGCTTTTCAGTAGGCCGGAACAAGTCGCAAGCAAACTTGGATGTTGAATAAAACGTTGTCGACGCCGTTCCGGCAGTACCGAGGTTTCCGATTGCCGGAACGGCGCACACTATCTTTCTCAAATTGACAAACTCAATGAGCGGCTTGTTCTGGCCTAAGGTAGTCTCGAAAGCGAGACGGCCTCCGAGCCG
>JANPLJ010000902.1:0-4995 GCA_031426475.1 Pirellulaceae bacterium
CGTTCGCGTTTTTAGATTCGGTTGCATCGCAGCCATCACGGCGTTTCCAAGTGACCGATCTAGATCGGGGCGATATTGGAAAATATCGGTCGGTGGCGAAGTGTCGTGATGGAGGGCTGCCATCCCGCTGGTATCGCCAGCTGGCCACGGTAGCTCGAACGTCAGTAGATGATAGCAGGTGACGCCAAAAGAAAATATGTCGACTCGATGATCAGTCGGCCGGCGTCGAACTATTTCCGGAGCCATGTAAAGCGGTGTCCCCGTTCGATTGCCGGGTTGCATGAAGGGCGGGGTCGCCGGCACGGTCAATCCAAAATCGATCAACTTGACGACCGACATGTCTTCGGCACAAATATAGTTTCGCGGGCAAATATCGCGATGAATGTATTTGCAACGGTGGACGTACGCCAAGGCCGTGGCCATATCGCGAATCATCGACAAACGTCGACCATGAACTTTTTTCTCGGCTCGTTCTTGAACGATCGATTGAAGACCAGGTCCATCGACAAATTCCATCACCAGGTAAGGCATACCTTTGTTGGTCACGCCAAACTCAAAGGTTTTCGCAACGTTGGGGTGGTTCATGCTGGTTGCAATCACTCCCTCGGAAGGTTTATTCAGCCCTTTAAAACGACTTTCAAAGAACTCAACCTTCTCTGGGTCACAGATCTTCACGCCGACGATCTTGTTGTTGTTTTCACGGTCTTTCGCAACATAAAAATTGCTCATCGTTCCCGAAATACTCGACCGAAGTCGCTCGAATCGCAATTCGATATCGACCCCACCTTTATCGGATTTAAAGAGTCCCGAAATTTTGTCGAAGAAGCCCATTTTTCCCAGTCGTAGTCGTCGAGTTTCGCTTCATGAAAGTAATAGTAGGCATATTATAGCTTCAACCTGCGTTGCTGAGGGATCAATAAAAAAGTGGATCAGCGGCTCCGTCCGCTGATGGGTCTGCTTCCCGCGGGCGGAGCCGCGGGGCCACGATATTGTCGACAGACAGAACTCCCGTAGCATCCAACTCAAGCTCGGCTATATTTCAACGGATGACAAACCAACCGTCCAGCTCGAATTCGCCACGTGTCGCTATCATCGGTGCTGGCATCAGCGGCTTGTCAGCCGGATTCTATCTTCATCGCTTGGCACCTGACGTTTCCTTTAACCTTTTCGAAGCCTCATCGCGAGTGGGCGGTGTTATCGAAACTTTCGAGACGACCGACTCCATTATTGAGCTTGGAGCCGATAATTTTGCGACTTTGATCCCAGACGCCTTGCAGCTTAGCCGCGATGCAGGACTGGAAAATCTGCTGATACGCCCTAATTTGGACCATCGCTTGGCCCGGGTTGTAGCGCGTGGTCGAGTGCTACCGATCCCGAACGGCTTCTCGTTGATGCAGCCAACTCGATTGAGCGCGATCTTGACCTCGCCCGTGCTCTCTTGGATAGGTAAACTTCGACTATTGGGAGAGTATTTTGTTCCCTCGCGAAAAGAGGAAAGCGATGAGAGCCTCGAAGCGTTTGCCGTTCGTCGCTTAGGACGTGAAGCGTTCGAGAGATTGGTCGAACCGATCGTGGGAGGAATCTTCACCGCAAAAGCGGAGACGCTAAGCATGCAAGCCGCCATGCCTCAATTCGTCGAGATCGAACGCAAGCACGGTGGGCTCATTCGCGGTTATTTGGCCAAACGTCGCGATCCCAGCAAAAGCAACGAAGCCGCGCGTCAAGCGTCTGGCGCTCGGTACGACCAGTTTCTTGCTCCGAAGGACGGAATGCAATCATGGCTCAATCAGTTGTCCGAACGCTTGCCCAAATCATCGATCGAATTCAACACACGAATCGAAAGTATCGAACGCTGCAGGGACGGGCGTTGGAAATTGCAGAAAGGCAATGTGGGCAAAGATGAACGTGAAAAACCGGACGAGCCTTCGCTCTTCGACGCAGTGATTGTCGCAACCCCCGCTGGTCCTGCCGCCAAGCTTCTGAAGCCGGTTTCAAAGGTGCTTTATGACGAACTAAGTGCGATACCTTATGCAGACTCGGCTGTTGTTGCGATGTTGGTCGATCGAAGTGAGATCGATCCGAGTTTGCTTTGTTTCGGAATTGTCGTACCACAGAAAGAACGTCTTGACGTGCTCGCGATTAGCTTTACGAGCGAAAAGTATCCGAATCGCTTACCACACGAAAAAATCCTGCTTCGCGTGTTTATGGGAGGTGCCGTGCGACCGGAGCTTTACTTAGAAACCGACGACCAGTTAGTCGAAAGAGCATGGCGAGATACGCAACAATTACTAAAGCTTCGAACGCAACCAACATGGCATCGCGTGATTCGATGGCCCGCCGCCATGCCGCAGTACTTGGTCGGTCATCTAGAACGACTGAGTCGAATCGAAGAAGAATTGAAGACGATTCCTGGGCTCGCGCTTGCAGGGAATGCCTATCGCGGCGTCGGTATTCCTCAATGTGTCCGGTCAGGTCGACAGGCGGCCGAACAGATCATTCAGTATGTCAAACGATAGGCTTGAAAAACAATGGTTACTGCAATGCGTCCAAAGTCTGACGACTTCGGCTACTTCGAGTCGAAAGTCTGACGACTTCGGCTACGTGCGCAATTTGCTTGAGATGCGTTGGGCGTGTTCCGCCATCGGGAGGCATTCAAAGCTGTTTTTCATCCAGGTTAGGAGTTTTTCGGCGATGTCTCGCTTGTACGCTCCATCGATCGACATACCTGGAAAAAATGCAAGTTGCGAGTCGTCCTCGCAGCCCATAAAGTCGAGTGGATGCAGGAGCAACGATGGTTGGACTCGATTGAGCCAACAAAACCGCATAGAAGAGCGGAAGTAATTTTCGGCGAGCATTCGTGAGTAGGTCGCCAAGTACATGACGTAACTTAAGTGGATCGGTACTTTGAACCAAGGCATGGTAGTCACTGGAATTTCGAGCAAATCGGACGGCTGCGTGTGCCAACGGTACGGACGTAACGACTGAAAGCCTGCGGTGAAACTACCGAAGAGCTGTTTTCGTTGAGCGCGTTCGGCTCGGCTCAGCGAGCTGCTAAAAAAGTAATAAGCGCGCGCGATAGGCCCCAAGAACGTCGGAAACGTCGATGCATCGTAGCGGTATCCACGCTCGGAGAGAATTTTGATGACCTGATCCGAATAACTGAAGCCAGGGCCGCGAAAGCCAATCGTGCGATAGCCTGTGGCCGCGTAAATGGCTTGTTCGCTTCGCTCAAACTCCTCGACGAGCTGTTCGCGACTGTAAAGGTGGAGCCAAGGTTCGTGGTTGAACGAATGGTTGCCAATTTCGTGTCCCGCATCGGAAATGCTTCGCAAAGCAATTTGGTTTTCTTCGCGAGCTGCGTCCTGTCCAACAACAAAGAATGTAATCTTTAATCCGACTCGATCGAGCAGATCGAGGACCGACGGCACCAGCTTCGGAAGATACGTTGGATAGCGATCCCAGCCTGCGTCACCATGTGTCTTAAGATAAGACCATTTGTTGTCCAGGTCGAGCGAAATACTGGCGAGCATGGATCAGGCCACTCTTTGTTCCGTAATCGCGAGCTGGTCGCGAAGGTAATGTCGGCCACAGGCCAAGCACACGTAGGGTTCGACCGACCTCTGCTTATCATTAAACATGCCTAGTAATTTTCCACAGCGGCAAACGGCACCGATACTTCGAGCCGGATTTCCAAGCGCAAGATGGAAATCGGGGACGCTCTTAGTCACCAAAGATCCCATTCCGATCATCGCCCAGCGTCCGATGGTTAAGTTGCTTCCGACAATGCAGCCAGCCCCGATGGTAGCTCCACATCGAACCAGTGTCGACTCTGTATCCTCGTCAGGTTCGCTCGATCGCAGTTGCGTTAAATCAGGCGTTGCCGCTCGAGGGAATCGATCGTTGGTAAATATCGTACCAGCACTTATCATCACACCATCTTCGATCGTTACCGCGGTGCAGATATAGACCGAGGCGTTGATCTTACAACGATTGCCGATCCGTACATCGTAAGCAATATAAGATTTCCCGCCGACGATACACTGCTCACCAAGCGATGCCCCATGGCGAATATGGGCGTTGTCCCAAACGGAAGTTCCATCGCCCAGTTTTACGTCTTCTTCTACGATAGCGGTCGGATGAATGCGTACGGTCATGAAGCAACTGCTAGTGAGGGACCAGACTTGGGACCAACAGAAACCCAATCGTCGCGCCGCAACGATTCGTAGCTAGCTTCGACGGCTTCGACGGAGGCGATTGCGTCATCTGAAGTGATGAGCAGTGGTTCAATACCGCGAATTGCCTTTCCAAAGTTATTGATCTGGTCGGTAAACGCTTGGACCTTGTTATAGCCGCTGCCGAATACGGTCCAGTCCTTCTCGGAATCACGTTTGTACTTAGACTCGCCCCATCCAACGAGCACCGTGCCTCGCGTTCCGTAGACGCTGACGTACCATGGCGTTTGCTTTTGAAAGCTCCACGATAGATCCATCGCCGCCAAAACGCCATCCGCAGTCTTGGCATGAATACGAGCCGTATCTTCTACTGGGATGTTCTGAGTTCTTCTCCCTTCAATCGCCTGAATCGATTGAAGTGGACCGAGCAGATATCGAACGATATCGACGGAGTGAGTGCCATTATCGATAATGACGCCCCCGCCGCTAAGTTCAGGGTTGCTGTTCCATCGACGTTGCATGTCGACATGACCGGTAAAGGTATTCTCAAGCAGCGCGATATCACCCAGTACCCCTGAAACGATCAGTTGCTTTGCAAAGACCATATCGGAGACGTATCGAAACTTCGAAGCCATCGTCAGCAGTGTTTGGTACTTGGTCGCCGTTTCGATCATCCCGAGAGCAGCGTCGCGGGTAACTGCGATCGGTTTTTCGCACAGGACGTGAACCCCAGCCTCCGCCAATTGAGCACATATCTCAGGGTGAGTTGCCGGCGGTGTGCAAACGATCGCCGCATCGATTTTCGTCGACGCCAGCATGGAAG
>JANPLJ010000903.1:0-4614 GCA_031426475.1 Pirellulaceae bacterium
GTTCGAAAGGCCTAGGTTGATTTTGGAAGCCAAGATTGTTCTTCTCCCCGGCGATGGAATTGGCCCCGAAGTTGTTTCACAAGCTTCACGTGTCCTAGAGGCGATTGCCGGCAAGTTCCATCATCAATTCGTCTTTGAATCGCACGTAATCGGCGGGATTGGAATTGACCAGTTTGGGGATCCACTACCGCAAGCAACGATCGATGCGTGTCGATCGAGCGATGCTATTTTGTTGGGGGCGGTTGGAGGGCCGAAGTGGGATGATCCCAACGCCAAGACGCGTCCTGAAGCTGGGCTCCTTAAGATTCGAAAAGAGTTGGGGCTGTTTGCAAATCTTCGGCCGATCATCACGTTTTCTGAATTGCTTGACGCTTCGCCACTCAAACGCGAAATCATCGAAGGGACCGATATTCTTTTCTTCCGCGAGTTGACCGGAGGGCTTTATTTTGGGCCATCGGGAACCGAACAACTTGGCAATGGAATCGAACGGTCATACAGCACCGCCGTTTATACAACCGACGAGATCGAAAGGATCGTGCGTATGGCTGCCGAAGCTGCTCGCGGACGCCGTGGGAAGCTGACGATGGTCGATAAAGCGAACGTGTTGGAAGTCAGTCGACTTTGGCGGCGAGTCACCGCGAGATTGATGAAAGAAGAGTTTTCGGATCTTCAGTACGATGTAGTGCTTGTCGATTCGATGGCCATGCATTTGATCTCTCGACCCACGGCATTTGATGTCGTCGTCACGAGCAACATGTTCGGCGACATTTTGACCGACGAGGCTTCGATGTTGCCCGGATCATTAGGGATGTTGCCCAGCGCATCGCTCGGAAGCAGTGGTCCAGGGTTGTATGAACCGATTCACGGTTCGGCGCCTGACATCGCGGGCAAAGGGATCGCGAACCCTCTGGCGACGATTCTCGCCGCCGCGATGCTTCTCAGGCATTCCCTGAAACTGGAAGATGAAGCTCTGTTGGTTGAGGGTGCTGTCAAGAGCGTGTTGGGCGCTGGTTGTCGTACGGCCGATCTCGCTCGAAAAGGAACACCGACGATGGGCACGATTGCGATTACCGACAGGCTGCTTGAAGAACTAGAATAGCTGCTGAAGGTCCCTTTTGATCGCAAAGTTCTATCGTGACGATTTGTTCCTTCTGTCCGTTGCTATGTGAAATTGCTGACAACGAGTCTGTCGAATGTCGGCTGAGGGACCAACGCCTCGCCGCTATTTCGTCGCTCGATGGTAACGCTTCCGCGCTGATCGATGGCCGGAAAGCCAGTGTCGAAGAAGCGATACAAAAGGCGAAGGAAATTCTTTCAAAATCGTGTCGCCGAACGATAACGGGCCGCATTCGATCGGTTGAAGGCTCGCGAGCTGTGATCGCTTTGGCATCGCATTTCGGAGCATTCATCGACCCGGCAAATAGCGAAAACGCGTTTAAGAGTATTGCTGCCGTTCAACGTACTGGGATGGTGACTGCCTCTCTTTCCGAAGTTCGATTTCGAGCAGACTGTATCGTTTTCATCGGCGACGATACGATGCTGGATTTGTTTCCCAGAATTGCAAACGTCTTGTTGCAAAGGTCGGCTACTCAAGACTCAATGGGTTTTACGCCGGCTCGCGTTGTTCTTTTGGGGAGGTGGAGTTCGCAAACGATCGCTCGCATTCGAGAATTTTGTGTCGATGTTTGTTCGGTCGATATCGACGTTTCGCATGTTCCTCAGTCGCTGTTTCAATGGTCGCGATGCAGCCAGGAAACCCTTGAGCAATCTCGCAATGAAGCTTCGACGTGGATGTCGCAAGCCAACTATCTGACGCTTGTCTGGTCGCCTGCAGGACTTCACATGCCGTATGCCGACCTTTGGATTGAACGACTTCTGGAGTGGATTGCACAACGCAATGAAATCAAACGATGCGTCGGTTTTCCTTTGTCCAGCGACTACATCACGTTTCAACAAGTTTGTACCTGGATCACAGGCTTTCCGGGGCGGGTTCACATCGACGATCAAGCGTTTTTGTATGAACCGTCTCGAGTCTCAACGCTGGC
This sequence comes from Pirellulaceae bacterium, assembly GCA_031426475.1. GTDB lineage: Bacteria > Planctomycetota > Planctomycetia > Pirellulales > Pirellulaceae > JAIYDQ01. Next base: position 2,046 of record JANPLJ010000903.1, read on the forward strand.
GGTCGAAGACAATCAGAATTCATCGATTGCCCTTCGCATTGATGAATCGATGGCGGAAGTTCACTCGCCTCGTTTCGAGACCCCATCCAACATTGTGGTCGGTCCGAGTCTTCGCAACGGTGAGCCGATGCCTCGTGTCTTCATACCGTGCGGCGTAGCAGGAGTCGATCATAAAGCAACCTTTTTTCGTATGGATGCCTCGGTTGCGGTAGAAGCGATGGAAGAGCCCTCGATTCAAAAGAAAGATGGGAAGTGGTCGCTCGTAGATGTTCTCCGGAAGCTTGCGGAGTCTCCATCATGTTGACTCGACTTAGTGGGGCGATGGTTTGCGACCCGTCCTCCACTGATCCAAATCCGATAAGGGACGTATATCTGGAAGGCGATAAGGTTGTTGCCGCTCCGCCGCCAGGTACGCGAATCGATCACGATTACAAGCTCGAAGGCCGTGTTCTCATGGCTGGCGGGATCGATTTGCATACGCACATCGGCGGCGGCAAAGCGAATCTCGCAAGGTTGCTCTTGCCGGAAAGAAGTCGTTTGGAAACGGTGGACGAAAGCGGTCTCCGTCCGCTGTCATCGCCTGTGCCTGGGACTTGGGAAACAGGGCGTCGCTACCTAGAGATGGGATACACAACCTGCTTTGAGCCAGCCATCCTTCCAGCCAATGCTCGTCACGCGCATCTCGAGATGGCTGACACGCCGTGGCTCGATACGGGCGGGTACTTGATGCTGGGCAACGAAGAATTGTTGTTGAACTGGATCGCACGCGGTGTCCCGCAAAATCAGATCAACGACTACGTCGGATGGATGCTCAACGCCCATCGGTGCATCGCGATCAAGGTCGTCAATGCCGGCGGTATAAGTGCGTTCAAGTTCAATCAACGTATGTTGGATATCGACGACCAGCATTCGGGGTATCGCGTTACGCCGCGACAGATACTGCGAACGTTATCGGAAGCCGTTGACTCGTTGGGCATCGTGCATCCGTTGCATGTTCACTGCAGCAATCTCGGTGTCCCGGGGAATATCGCGTCGACGCTTGCCACCGCCGATGCTGTAGAGGGCCGAAAAATACATCTGACCCACGCTCAATTTCATTGCTACGGTACCGACGGACCCCATGGTTTTTCGTCTGCGTCTGATAAGCTGGCCGATCGAGTCAATCGTGATTCAAAGATCTCGATCGACGTTGGACAGGTCCTTTTTGGGCAAACAGTCACGATTTCTGGCGACACGATGCATCAGTTTGCCAACCGAAAGTTGGCTCGACCGAGGAAGACGATTTTTCAGGATCTCGAGTGCCAAGCGGGATGCGGTGTCTTGCCATTTCGATACCGCCAGTCCCAGTATGTTCATGGCCTCCAATGGGCGATCGGACTAGAACTGTTTTTGTCAATCAAGAATCCGTATCAGGTTTTTCTAACGACGGACCATCCGAACGGAGCCCCATTTACAGGGTACCCGCATTTGATTCGATTGCTCATGGATTACGATTTTCGAATGTCGATTTTTGCGCAGCTGCACCCAGAGGTTCGCGCCACGAGTCGTTTGGCTTCGTTGAAGCGCGAGTATACGCTCGATGAAATTGCAATCATGACCCGGACCGGGCCGGCTCGAGCGCTTGGTCTTTCATCCATCGGTCATTTGCAACCCGGTGCGGACGGCGATATCGTTGTCTATTCGAAGGACACCAATCAAGAGACGATGTTTGGAAGACCCGAGATGGTGTTTCGACGTGGACGGCTTGTTTATCGAGCTGGTGAATTTCTTGAAGGAATTAAAAAACGCGTTTACGAGGCGAAGCCGGAATTTGATACAACGATTGAGAAAGAGTTGTTAAAAGTCTGGATGGACTACTATTGTCATTCGATGGCAGCGACGCGACTTGACCGTTGAGTTGGAGATTCGATGTTACTACTGCGAGGAATACGGCATGCAGATCAATGGCATTGAGATTGTCGACACGTTTGCCGAAGCCTTCGACATGACGGCGACACGTATCGTGATTACGGCCGCCGAGCCAGCTTGGGCGCTGCGAGCCGCCGAAGCAATGACCGGATTTGCGACCAGCGTGATCGGCTGTGGAATCGAGGCTGGTATCGAGCGCACTCTGGACGGTGAATGGACGCCTGACGGCAGACCAGGCGTCAGCGTATTAATGTTTAGCGTCTCGGGAACCGAGCTCGAAAAGCAGTTGGTGCGACGGGTAGGTCAATGCGTTCTAACGTGTCCAAGCACGTCGGTTTTCGGGGCAATAGAAGGGCCAAAGAAGATTGCGATGGGATCGAAGCTGCGTTATTTCGGAGATGGCTTTCAGATATCGAAGAAGATTGGCAGCAAGCGATATTGGAGAATTCCCGTCATGGATGGCGAATTCGTTTGTGAAGATTCCGTGTCGCGAACGAGCGCTGTAGGCGGCGGGAACTTTCTGGTGCTCGCCGATACCATCCATGGTGCACTTCATGCTTGTGACGCAGCGGTGCGTGCCATTAAGCATATTCCGGGTGCAATTACCCCGTTTCCAGGCGGCGTGGCTCGGAGTGGATCGAAAGTTGGATCGCGATACAGG
>JANPLJ010000904.1:0-2959 GCA_031426475.1 Pirellulaceae bacterium
GAGCGACTCGTCCACGAAAACTTCCAACCTCGGAGGGTACTTTGTTTTGTGTCTCGGAACGGAATTGCACGAACGATAGACTTGTCGGATCGGCATTTCTCAGTGTAGAACAATTGTTCCCAATTGTTCAGACCACGTCTCATTTTTGCTTCGAAACGCCTTCTTTGACTAAAAAGCTAAATCATCTCATGCGATTCCTGGCGTTCTTACTGAGTCTTCTCGTAGTTCATTCCCAAGTCATGCATGCTGCCACGAATATCGTCTGGATCATCGCCGACGATATGTCGCCCGACATTGCTGCGTATGGTGCAACGGGTGTGAAGACTCCGAACTTGGACCGGCTCGCCCGTGAAGGTCGTCGCTACATGCGAGCCTATGCCTCCGCACCGGTCTGTAGTTCGTCCCGATCAGCGTTCATTCTGGGCTGTTATCAAACAACCACCGGCCTGCATCCGCACGATACAGAGAACCCACAACCGCTCGCCGCTCCGTACGTACCTCTTCCAACATTGCTGCGCAAAGCCGGGTACTTCGTCACAAATGCCGCCGCGTCTGGCAGCATCCGAAGCGGTAAAGTGATCAGGAGGGGCAAGACACATTACAATTTTGCACATGACTCAGCAACGATGTACGACGGAGATGATTGGCGCGAACGTGCTTCGGGACAACCCTTCTTTGCTCAGTTCCAAATCACCGAGCCGCATCGTCCATTTCCAATCCCTGGCTCGTTCGACGAGGCATCTCTCGCCGCCATCCCATTGCCCGCAAACTATCCTGATCATCCGCTGATGCGACGCGATTGGTATGGGTATCTGCGAAGCGTCGAGGTTGTCGACCAACGCGTGGGAGCGATTCTTGATCAATTGGAAGCGGAAGGAGTACTCGATGATACGTTGGTTGTTTTCTTCGCGGATCACGGTCGCCCGATGCCATGGGGCAAGCAATGGCTTACCGTCGAAGGCCTACAGGTGCCGCTGCTCATGCGCGGTCCGCAAATTAAGCCAGGCGATGTCGAGGAGCGACTTGTCAGTCTTATCGATCTTGCACCGTCGATGCTATCGACCACCGGCACTGTCATCCCTCATTGGATGGAAGGTAGAGACATTCTCACCGCAGCTTTTCCAGATCGCAGTCACGTCTTTGCAGCTCGCGATCGATGTGGTGATGCTCAAGATCGTATTCGTGCCGTGATCTCACATGATTATTGGCTAGTGCGCAATTACTATCCCGAGTTACCTCACTTGAACTGGTCGAGCTATAAGGAGTCTTCGTATCCAGGGATGTCGCTACTCCGGACATTACATGCGGCGGGGAAACTTGATTCGCTTCAGGCCTCATGGCTTGCACCGAAACGTGCGGCGATCGAGCTTTACGATCTGAAAAAGGATCTCCATGGTCTGTACAACATAGCGGCCTCAGGGGGATACGAAGCGACCATGGACGCACTGGTTCAACAGCTCGACGCGACCTTCGCTGCCAATCGCGATCAGGGCGAGGATGGTGATCCAATCACGGAACCAACCCTTTCTGAGATTCAGAAATCAAAACGCCTCGATTATGATCGCACGTGGAAGAAGCGTCTTCCCATGGATAACCCGACGGATGCCGATCGTGTCGCTTGGTGGATGCACGAGTACGGGCTTTAAGGTTTTGGCCAAGACTAATATTGTTTGTTGGAGCGAGTGATGGGGGACCTCTATGTCGGACGATTGGCGCCGTCTCCAACCGGTGCACAGCATCTTGGAAATGCCCGTACCTTTTTGATCGCTTGGCTGCTATGCCGTAGTGCTGATGGCAAACTGCTTTTGCGAATCGAAGATCTTGAAACGCCTCGCATTAAATCGTGGGCCACGCAACAAGCCAAGGATGATTTGAAGTGGTTGGGACTTGATTGGGATTCAAGGACGGACGCCGATTCCGAGATAGAGGAACCTTTCGTTCAAAGCCAACGCATAACGCGTTACGGCGAGATTCTTCGAATGCTTATCGATTGCGAAGCGGTGTATCCATGCACTTGTACGCGAAGCGAAATAGACTCCATGGCCGCGGCCCCTCACGAGTCAACGATGGATGGTCCCGTTTATCCAGGAACTTGTTCGGATCGGAAGGCTACATACAGTGACGAACTCCATCGAAACGGGATCGCTTTCGCTTGGCGATTTCGAATGCCGAACCGTCGACTTCATTTCACGGATGCTTTTCGGGGCCAGCAGTCGCTCGACGCACCCGATAGAGCTCTTGGCGATTTCGTCGTTGCCAGAATGAACGGTACGTTCGCTTATCAACTAGCGGTGGTTATCGACGATCATGACACTGGCGTTAACCAGGTGGTCCGCGGTGACGATCTTGTACTGAGTACCTATCGTCAGCTTGCCATCTATCAACATCTCGGTTGGGAAACGCCGACATTCTGCCATTTGCCTCTCGTTGTCGGAATCGACGGTCGTCGATTGGCCAAACGCCATGGTGATACTCGTCTCGCAACGCTGCGCGATGCCGGGATCGATCCCGCGGCGATTGTCGGCTACTTGGCATTTCAGTCGGGAATCACTGATGAGTTCGCGCCGTGCACTCCACGAGATCTTTTGACGTTCGATCCGATTGCGAGGTTGCCTCGCCAAGCTACGGTCTTCGATTCAGACAACGCCGTCACGTTCTTTTCGAATCTGAGCTAAGTTCGATCGTCAGCGGACGGAGCCGCTGACCCACGTTTACTTGGCATTACGGCCGGGTGGGATTTTCAGGAGCACGGGTTGCTCCGGTGTTTCGGGGAGTGGATCGCTGATCTTGACGCCACCGATGGCCTTTTCCCAATCGCAGTCCATGAGCAAATCGAAACCGGGATTCTGCGCTTTGACTTGGCATGAACATGGACCGACCATGAATTGGCAGGCGCTGTGGATCATCTCGCGATTGATTCCTTTTCCAACCAACGCGTAGAGGACACGCCCTCGTCCAA
>JANPLJ010000905.1:0-8443 GCA_031426475.1 Pirellulaceae bacterium
ATGCTTTGCTCGATCGAGCACTGGCCTTGGATGCGAGAAGCCTATCAACGAACTCTCAGCGAGCAGACGATTTCTGAGCTATCCGATAAAGCGGCAGCGTCCGTTCATGATCCGATCATTTACGGCGTGACCGATAACACCCTGGTGTTCTTGATGGGTGAACTGCCTTTCATTACGGGCGTTTACGAACAGCGTAGGCAAGATTTTCTAGAAGGCCAACAGTCCGCGGCTATCGACGGCGTCAAGCACCTCTTGATGTCGGCTCGTGCATCCTACACCGCAGACCTCGGGGCGCGTGGTCGAAAGATCACTCCGTTGCTTCTCTCACAATGCTTGAAATACATCCGCAATTTGACGCTTCTGGATCACCGCCTTACCCCCGATCTCTACACGATCGCCGTCGCTGCGAAACAAGTCCTCGGTGATCAATACGCGATACACGTCGTCGAATCCGCTCGAAACTATCCGTATTCGGATTTCTTACCTTGGCCAACTGTCACCCTGGGTATCGACCAAGCTCGATTGCCTGACGGTGAACAAGTCGAAATCGTAAATCGACTCGCTGGATCACCTCAAGAATGGCGTACGATCGAACTGAACCGAAAGCCGCTTAAAGACGAATCCAAAAAATGGCAGATGCGATGGAACCCGTATCGACAATGTTCTTGGCCTCCTGAGGATGATCTGATCGAGAGCTTTCGATCGCGCGTGATCGATCGCGCTCGAGCTGCGATGGGAGCCGATCTAGCACGTACCGAAAAATTCTCGACGAGCCTGATGGATGGCATCGATATACGTGAAACGTTGCGGCATTGGTACGATGGAAACTTGTACGTCAAGATCCAGCCACCCTCGGTGGGGCATCTCGATGCTTGCCTGTGTCTATTCGACCATCAAGCCGACCCACGCGACTATCCATGGCGTACGACCTGGTTCGCTGAACATGAAGAGGAATCGACTCTCGCGTTTTACGCCACCGATTATCGGCAAGAGATGCTTGGTCCAGGCGTTGCAGTTGCAACGTATGGTGGTGCTCTGTTTCTCTATCCACCTCGGTCAATCCCCAACATATGGACCAATCCAGAATTGGACTTCGTCGACACCCTGGAAGACCGATTGATTGCCGCAGCCTGCCTGCACTCCCAATCGAAACAAATCGCTTTTCTTAGCCCCGCCGCCCCTGGAGCCGAGTGGCGCAAGATCGCCAAGCGTTTCGGCAAAACGCTCGTCCACGTCCCGCTGAGTCAATTCAACGACGGAGTCGTCCAACAGTTACGAACCGTCCACGTCCTGAACGGCCAAGAAGTACGAAGCTACGCCGCTCATTTTATTCGGCAGGTTTAGCCATGCCTTGGTGTTACAAAGTTGCCGGCGAGAATCGACCGTGGTAAACTGAGTTGCAAGGTTTTGAAGATGTCTAGCTCAATCAACCACGAAAACTTGTTTACCGACGATCCTTGGGGAATTCCGCGGATGATCGTACGTTTGTCGGATTCTTTTGAAGAAATCTCGGCCAAGAACCCCGAGTTGAAGATCGAGCAAAACGCGAATGGGGAGATCGTGTTCATGTCGCCAACCGGCGGAGAAAGCGGTTACAAGAATCTAAGAATCGCGGCACAGCTTGACCAGTGGTCCGAGCGATACGGCGGTCGATCATTTGATTCATCGACATTGTTTCGACTGCCTAACGGAGCGAAACGATCTCCCGATGCGTCTTGGATATCGATGGAACGCTGGAACTCACTAACAAAAGAAGATCGAAAGAAATTTCCGCCGCTCTGCCCAGACTTCTTGATTGAACTACGATCCGAAACGGATCGACTCGATGAACTCCAAGCAAAGATGAATGAGTATTTGAGCGTCGGCCTTCGTTTGGGCTGGCTGATCGACCCATTGCAACAGCGCGTTCACATCTATCGCCCAGATAAGCAGCAAGAAGTACTCAAGATGCCTAATTCGGTTTCATGCGACGAGATACTGCCTGGATTTGTCCTCGACCTAAAAACGGTGTGGCAAGAAAGCTAAAGGCGTTGTCGCCGATTATGATCGCGGATCGGGCACAAGGCATGGATCGACTCCTAATGTGCCGCGGATGCGATCGAGGTAGGCTTCGGAACCGCAATAGGCTAGTCGCTCGGCGGACTTCTGGAGGCGATCTTTCAACTGAAGCCTTTCGATAACGGCTTTGTGTGTGGAACGATTGCAGTACTCGGTCAAGTAGGTTTGATGGCGTTGCCAGAGCTGAATATCGACGGCTTGTTTGCTGAGCAAACGCTGCTGATACCAATCGCTTCCGAGTATCGCTTCGCGTGTGAACATCTTCCGAACGTCAGGATGGGAGTGGTCTTTACCTTGCCAGTTCCCACGAGCCATGATTTCGAGAAGTACTTTGAGAGGTGGAGAGGCGAGCTCATAAGAGGAATCCGTAAAATACTGTTTTGCGACCCGCTGTTGGGCTTCGACAATGTACTCAATGCCGTCGGCGTAAGATGCCATATCTTGAAGCTCTGGACAGAGAATGCGATCATCGAAGACCTTGATTGGATTGTCGAAAACACGACCAAAGTAGCGCCTGACAAAACGAGAGGTAATGCGATAGCCAAGTCTGGACGCTGGAATCGTGCGACCTTCAAATTCGAAATCGTCAATCTTCATCAGCAACTCTTCTGCGATCAGATAAGCAGGATCGCGTTCGTGAGGCTGAAGCCGGCACCAAATCTCCGGCACGAGCATGCTGATATCGTGCCCGACTTCGATTTCAGGACCGATATGCCCAGCGGCAGTCGAGAAACCGCCTAATCCCGTCAAGATCATTCCGACGAGCATCGCGTTCAAGTCGTGAATCGGGAGCAACGCGTTGAAGGGCCCTTTTGTCAAAGCACCTTCGCTGCCTGCGCCCGTCGTCGACGGGCTCTTTCCCGTCAACGAACAGATATAGTCCATAAACAGTTCTGGAATCTCTTGATAGTGTATCGGATTATAAACTGCGAGCGAGCGATACCCCGCAGCTTGATCGGGCGGATTGTTTCGCCGCCCCGACAGAATCGCTGATACCGGAATCGGCAACGGCTTGCCCGGTGGCGTAGCGCGGGCGACTTGCATCGCTCGACTCGCTACGTATCGAACAAACGGACGTGTTAGATCGGGTCTGTCTTGGAGATAACGGGGATTCTTCGTCGGTACTCCCCCGACGAGTCGCGGCTGGGCCGAGCTAATCACAAAGGCCGGTGAACCTTCGCCGGTTGCAAACTTACGTAAACGGTCTTGCAAAGGCGGGCTATATTTTTCAAAGTGCATGACGGATGCCATGTCTTGCTGAATATCTTTTCGCGTAAGTGGTTCGTAGTTGCAAAAGAAATTCCCAACGTCCGCGACATCGAGTTCCGTTTGCTTGTCCAGCCCGCGATGAATTGCGTCGTCGGGACGTTGAAAAAGCCGATATTCGCAGTTCTCCACGAACTTATAACTCCGGTCCGACTCTGCCTTGGGCAAGGTTTCTAGAAATTTCCCCGGCACAACGACCGAGGCCGTGATATCGTCCTCCAGCTGGATCTTTGCGGCTGCCGCGAAATCTTGACGCACCTTATACGTTCTCCATCGACCATGATGATCGAGCCCGATACGCAAATAGTCGCCGATCAGCTTTCGATTTTCATACTTTAACTCGTGACCTGCGTCGCCATTGACAATGTCGACGGCGAAATGCTCCTTCCAATTCCCGTTCCAGCTTGGTTTGCAAAAACGTTTGATGATGAAGGCCATCGCATAAATATGAGTCGGTAGCGAAGCCAGCCAAGCATTGTATTTCTCGGTGTACTCGCGAGAAGGCGTTAGCAGCTTGATCACGCTTCCGAGAGAGCGATTGGGATCAAGCACTTTTCTGCTTGCACGGTTGCTGTAATCCGGCTGCTCTTTTGAGTCAGCCGCCCAACGCGTCGAATAATCGTAGTCAAAAATCTGATCGAGGTATACAAAGTCTTTCTCGATATCGGCGACGAAAATGGGGCCATTCAGCATATAGTCTTTGAGCGATTTGCTAATTTCGCTTTTGCCACCACCGCTGACCGTGCAAGGTTTGTGGCAGACAGTACCTTCGCCTGCCGTACCAATCAATCGCCATGAGGGCGCCAATGGATGTTTTTCCATGTGCAACCGATAACCGCTCGGAGCGATATAGACTTTGTTTGGTTCCAACGGCAGTACATGCTCGACATCATTCTTGACCCAACGAACCGATTGGTCGATCAAACTGAAGCGCGCGCTTTCATTGACATAGACAATATTGGGCTGCTGACGATCGACTCCATAACCATCTGGATGAACGTTGATAAAGCTATTGCCATAGTCGCGTTCGACATCTGCAAAGGAACGCCCGTTGTAGCGTTTCGAATCAAGCTGGAATTCTTCGCCAAGGCTATGCGAAGGAAAGGCGATCGTGCCGCCAGCGTGTTCCTCTTCAACGTTTCCCATCAAATTCGCCGCATAGCTGATCTGCGTCTTTACTTCCTTTTTACAATATCCAAAGTAGTTGTCGGCGATCAACGTGATGATAATGCCGGTGTTCGTTCGATATGTGATCTTGAAAGCTTGGCCGTCGTTGTAAAGCTCATCAGGATCCTTCCAGCACATGCGGTCTGCCCGCCGGCGTTCCGATGCTTGCTCCCATTGCGGTAATCCAAGGTCCTTCTTCTTCAAATGGATCAAATGCGGCGCAAGAATAACGCAGCCGGTATGTCCGCTCCAATGCAGGATATCCAACGCAGCGTCGTTCTCAGGAACCAAAGGATCGCCTGCATTGCCAAAGATCGATTCGACGAAATCAAGGTTGGAAACGAGCGAGCCAGGGGCGATAAAGCGAATTTCCATCGTCTTGTGTCGACAGTATCCCGGCACGTCCGGACAGACAATTGGACGAACCAAGAGCGATACAAAAGTGCGGGCAGGTTCCGCAGACTTCGACGTGAACGGCAACAACATCATCGACGGAGGCGGCTGAAACGCTTGTACGAATAGTTGTGCGAACACATTCTTTGGAACCTCGCGTTTATCTGCAGCAATCGGGAGACCGCCTTCTGAAACGTGAAAGGTGCCTTGCGTTGTTCGGCGATCTTGGGATGGATTGTGCAAGACGCCGTTCGCAACGCGATACGAACGGACTAGCTCACTGACGAATTCGTCGCCGCCATCCGGTAGACTTAATTGCCTAGCAAGGCCATGCCGATCGAGTACCAAGGTTGACGATGGCAATCGGAGTGGATGATCGAGAGCGCAGTCGGAGAATTCAGATTCTAAGAACGCCTCGATACGATGATCGATCGGCGCGCGAAGCTGGGCAAGCAACCGATTCTTTTCTTCAAGGTTAGCGAGCAAACCATCCGGCAAATCGACTTTCTCGCTCGCTTCTTCATCGAGTACTAAATCGCTAGCCGCCATTTGCATGTAGATATATTGACGCAGTTGAGCCGCCGCCTTGGGGCTTCGATCAGCCTCTCGAAACCATGACAAACTGCGTCGAGGATCGTTTAACAGCCAGCCGTAATCCAATGCTGGGTCTTCAAGCGACATAATGGAACGCATCCAAGAAAATAGGAAGGATCGATGAATGGGGCAACGCTACGAATATAGCGAATGAAATTCATCTAGGGAGGGCGACGCTCCTGCGGAGCTACGCTGGAATCGCAAATCTAAGAACGATTCTCATTTCTCGACGACGGCCTTACCTTCTGTCGTGCCTCGCGGCAGGAGCCTCGATCTACCATTTGTAAAACTACTTGGGCCGAATATTCGTCTTGCGGCTTGTCGCGTAACTGTCAGTGCACTTATGGATGAACTATTCCCCCTAGCGATTCGCCTCACTTTAAGTTTCGGGTTTCAATTGGTAGCCGATGTCGTAAGACTTCGGAGGAAGCGCAGTAAACACCGCCTTTCGAGCTGCGTCCGAATTCTGACGAATTCGGCTACCCTAATATCTAAGTTGGATGAAGCACTGGTTAAACCGCCATCCGTTTTCCCCAAGCGCTGATCCAGGAGACGATCATCGGAATGTCACGTGGATTGTTGACAAGCAAATGATCGCTTTGAGGCAACGTTACCAAGCTCACTTCTGGTGGTTCTTTGTCAAGTCGATTCGCTTGCATTACCAGTGAATAAATGCGCATCGCATGGTGATAGCCGACCGTGGCATCTGTTGGCGAGTGAAAAATCATTAGCGGTCTATTGAGTTCGGCGAGATCTTTCGTCAGATCATATCGCCGAAAGTCATCGATCATTTGGCGCGCGATCGGAAATGTTCGTCCTCCGATCGTGACGACCCCTTTTCCTTCCGTTTCAATCTTTGGGTCAAGCTGAATCAAAACGTCTGCAAGGTGCGATGTATCGCTTGGAGAGGCCAAAGCGACAATACATCGCACGCTTTCGATTTGGTTCGCGACAGCCATTGCAACCGCGCCGCCAAAGCTATGCCCGACTATCATACAAGGGGCTTGATGACTTTCCTTCAAATAGTTCGCGGCCGAGATCAAGTCGATTCGATTCGTTTGAAAATTGGTCTCGGCGAAATCGCCTTGACTATGGCCTAAACCCGCAAAATCGAATCGAAGAACCCCCCACCCTGAAGCGGCGAGACCTCGAGATATTCGGACACTTGCCTTGAGATCCTTGGAACAGGTAAAGCAGTGAGCCATCAGGATGAAACCGAGCGGCGTGGTTTCTGGGACGTCGAGTATTCCCCCGAGTTGTCTTCCTTCACTTCCAGGAAAGGATACGCGCTGGCTCTGGATTGGGATCATAACGTCTATTCAAACGATTCGGCGGATCCAGGGAAATCACTGCTGGCGATATCTTGTCGAAAGCGAGTAACTGCGTCTACGGTCGTCTGTCGCAAATTGGCATAGGCACGAACGAATTTCGGAGAATTCGCTTCGCCCATTCCCAGCAGATCATTGATGACAAGTACTTGACCGTCGCACCCTGAGCCAGCCCCGATACCGATGGTAGGTACCTTCAAAGTGTCGGTGACTTCTTTCGCAAGCGTTTTCGGAACGCACTCCATCAGTACGCAAAACGCCCCTGCTTCCTGTGCCGCCAGCGCATCCCGCATCAATCGCTCGGCATCGCGTTGGACTCGATAGCCACCCAGTGCGTGAACGCTTTGGGGACGCAATCCGATATGAGCGATCGTCGGAATGCCAGCATCGACGAGAGCTTCTATCGATTCGGACTGTTCGTGTCCACCTTCCATCTTGACTGCTTGGCAGAGTGTCTTCTTCATTATCTTCGAAGCAATCTTCACGGTATGCGAAACGCCTCGCTGGCCAACAGGGAAAGGAAGATCGACAATCACCATCGCGTGCTTAGCGGCCCGAGCAACCATTTCACCATGATAGATCATCTGTTTTACGGTTACCGGGACCGTCGTTTTTTGACCTTGAACGACCATACCAAGTGAATCCCCGACCAAGAGGCACTCGACGTTCGCCTGATCTAGAAGCTGAGCCATGCTATAATCGTATGCGGTCAGCATCGTGATTTTTTGACCTTGCCGCTTCATCGATTGAAGCGTCCGGACGGTGACCGGTGAGACGTTTGATGTCATAGGTAACTTTTTTGTGCAATGGATTTCGACTTCCTCTATCATATTCTAAGACGAGTTCTTTGTTGAGCGGCTTAGAAAGACTTGCCTTAACCGTCTATACCTACGTTCAAAACAAAACATCCAGGGTAATAATTATGAAGTTGACGCTCTTCACCATCGTGGCGATCAGTTCTTGTCTGATGCAGGGTCTTGCCCTCGGACAACAGAACAATCCTTACGGCGCCAAGGCACCGCCGAAGATCGAAATTGACGGAAAGCTGCAAGCGTGGCAGGGCGGGATGATGCGAATCGTGAACTCGGCCGGTCAGAATGTCGCGTTTGCCCTACCTCAGTCCCCCAACGGAATTCGCTTCACAGCCCCTGTCGAACTCGGCGTACTCAAAAAAGGGATGTTCGTGCGGGTACAAGCCCCAGTGGGTCCCAATGGCCTGTTTCTCGAGCCGATTAACGCATTGACCCTCTTTACTCCCGATCGCACCAAGATGACCACGCCCGTCGATCGTTCTATGAACGTGCCAGGGATTTATCGGGTGAGCCAGCTTCAAAAACAAGTCCCCGGCGAAATGGGGAGCCCGGACGTTCGCATCGTCGGGACGGTGATCGGAGTCGAATCGAACGCGATCGCGTTACAGTGCGGCAACAAACCGATGAAATTGGAGTTATCGGATAGCCCTAAGATCGAACTCAACTCGTCGTCGCTCGAATTCGCAAAACCCGGTGATAGCGTTCGTGGAAGCGCCATCGGCAACCCCGCAACCAATCAGATTATGGCAACAAGCATATCAGTCCAATCAACCAAGCTGATAACCGCCCCAGCTCCTGTTCCGGCAACAGCCGGTCAGGAAGGCG
>JANPLJ010000906.1:0-1478 GCA_031426475.1 Pirellulaceae bacterium
TGCCATGGAGCGTATTGAAGCCATTCACAAAAAGCTTCCCAACACGCATCTTGTCATGCACGGCAGCAGCAGCGTTCCGCAAGAACTGCAAGACATCATCAACGCCTATGGTGGAAAGATGAAGCAGACGTGGGGAGTGCCTGTAGAAGAAATCCAACGTGGCATCAAGTCAGGCGTACGCAAGATCAACGTCGATACCGACTGCCGAATGGCGATCACCGGAGCCATTCGAAAGGTCTTGACTGAATCACCAGACAAGTTCGATCCACGCGACTATCTCAAGCCAGCGCGAACGGCCATGAAAGAAGTCTGTGCCGCTCGCATGATCGCTTTCGGTCAAGCCGGCAACGCTAGCAAGATTCGCGTGTGACGAACGCCAGCGTCCGAATTGGCACTCTGATGCTGTGAAGCCAAATGGAAACACCTAAGTTCGAAGACTTGCAAAGTATTTGTCGACTGCACGCGAAATGCTGAGGTCGGATTGCGAGGTCTGGTCGACTGGTTCCAATCGCGATACCGGTAATGATATTCGGGGGGTCGCAATCAGCTTCGATTGCTGACGAACAGTAAAGCTATCGACCAATGGTGTCGGACTAAGTTGCAATGAGCTTTGTTTCTCCGTCCGTTCCAAGTCGTCGACTCCATCACCGTCGATATCACCAATGTTTGCTGTCGCGGTCCCCCAACGATCATTTGGAGAAAGCCCTGGTCCTCCGTTTGTTAAACTAGAGATTCTCTTCGTTTGATTTGCTTCAAATGGATCTTCACTGGCGCGCGTTATCGTTGCGGTAAAGTCTTCTACTTCGCCGTCTCCGGCTTCACCGACAGGATTTGCTCCTTCAGCGAACGTGCTAAGACGAAACCTAGCGTATGTACTTCCAGTCGATATGCCGAACGGAAGGGCGGGAAAGGTTAGCTGGAAGATTGCGTTTCCCACGCTGGCGGGCACAGGCACCGAGGCCCTTTCCGTCGTGTTATCGAATAATCCATCGCGATTGACGTCGATCCAGCCGAAGAGCGTTGCTGCGTTCCCCGTGAAGTTAGTGGCTCGAACGCGAACGATCGGAACGGTTCCAACGGTCAATTTTAAGTCTCGTTCAGATTCGACCAAACCATCTTCATCATCTCCGCTGGGTAGTATGAAGCGATCATCCCCATCGGCGGTCGTGTTCGGTATAGCATCGGATTCCGAGTCTACGCGTGCACCCAAGAAAAGCGTCGTCTGTGTCGCATCGATCCGATGACGCGGCCCGTTGTTGGCGAGGAGCGTTTCGTAGTTGCTCGGTCCGGCACCGGCGCCCGTGTCGGGTGCGTCGCCAAAGTCGAAGGCCAAAAGCCGCCTTGATTCCAGCGATTCGATGACGCGTCGGCGAGTTAATAGACGACGCTCACGGCGGCAAGTGGTCTCAAGCATTCGACTAGCTCGGGTTATTTTGATTCTCTTGAACATGGTGGTGATCAGCGCGTGAGCAATTTTC
>JANPLJ010000907.1:0-5827 GCA_031426475.1 Pirellulaceae bacterium
CCAAAGTCTACAAAGGTCTTGTTTACGATTTAACTTCTATTCGACGAACGTCTGAGGAACGTTTATCGACAGCAACCATGAATATGCAAGCTAGCGACGGAAGTTTTTTTGCCGTCGCAGAGTGTCCCCTAAACTATAAAGAGAAACGAAGATATGACCATGATTACCAAATTGCTCTCGAGCGGCGCGTTCGCATTCCTTTTGCTTTGCGCAAGTGCGCCAGTTTTCGCTGACGACAGTCCGCATGCTGCTCATATGCTGAAGTGTGCTACCGTATGCGCCGACTGCCAGGTCCAATGCGATGCTTGCTTCCATCACTGTGCAAAGCTAGTCAATGATGGGAAGAAGGAGCATGCGATGTGCATGCATTGCTGTGTCGATTGTGCGGACTGTTGCCGATTGTGTGCGACACTGTGCGCTCGTCAGAGCTCATTCTGTGCCCATGCTGCGGAGTGCTGCGTCAAATGTTGCGATGAATGTGCAGCAGCGTGCGAAAAATTCCCCGACGACAAACAAATGACCGCGTGCGCCAAGTCGTGCCGAAATTGCGCCAAGGAATGTCGCGAAATGGCCAAAATGATGAAGTAGTTTCGGCACTGTTCGCTGCGGGGTTGTTGTTTCGCCCCCTCGCTGATCGCCCGTGTCCGATCTGATTCTTCGCCCGAGTTCCTCTGCATTTCCCAACTCGATCTGGCTTTTCAGGTTGGTCGGGGGCTAGCCAAACGCCGAAACAAATTTCGTAGTGGAACTCGTCAGAGTTCCACATTTGTTGCCCCGCTTGGGAACTCTAGCGAATTCAACTACATTCTTGTACGGGCATTGCTCCCTTCGTATCTTAGTGCTTTTGTGCGAGAAAGAAGAAAGGATGATTTTTCTTAGTGTCGATCTATTCATTCAAGCTAGCCTTATGGTTGGCAGCTATCTTGATCGCCAGCGGATTATTTCACCTAGCGAAATTGGGATGGGATGGTGCGGATTGGAACGGACCTTTGTCGCTTCGAAAACCGGGGTTATTCGGAGTTTCCGCAGGATTGACCGTTTGGTCGATTGCTTGGCTAATGACCCAACTGAGCCCGCTCAAACTCGATCGAATACTTGCGAATCTGATTGCCGGAAGCCTTCTCATCGAAGTCGGGCTGATCACGTGGCAGTATTGGCGAGGCGTTCCATCTCACTTCAACCAGGCAACACGCCTCGATGCGACGATCGAAGCCACGATGCTCATATTGATTCTATTTGTTACAGCAAGCATTTTCTATCTGACGATACGAACGTTTCGTCTTCGAACGATCGATAGGTCGATGGCGCTTGCGATTCGCGGCGGAATGTGGTTGCTTTCGTTGTCGTGCGTTCTTGGCATTCTTACGTCAGTTCTTGGAGAAATGAATATCGCGGCAGACAAACCATACGATACGTGGGGAAAAGCAGGTGTCTTGAAGTTTCCGCATGGGGTCGCGCTGCATGCCATCCAACTGCTACCGATACTGTCTTGGTTCGCGCAGAGGCTTCGGATACGTAATGCCATTTGGCTAATACACTCGGCGCTTCTATCTCAAATATTCTTTCTCATCTACGCAGTTCGCCAAACGCTTCAGGGAAGCGATCGTTTCGATTGGGATGCACTAGGTGGTCTAATCCTTGGAGTTACTTGTTTGCTTTGTATTTATCCCGTGATCATGATCACGAGAGCAATCACAATGCTTCTGTGGAACGAGATTATTCAATCCGCGAAAGGAAGTTTTTTCGGATCGAAGGGCGACAATCATTAGTTCTCGGCCAGTGCCGGACACATCAGCCCAACGCGAATTGGTTAACAAGGAATGCTGCAGTGGTTGGACGCACTCTAGCCCGATGCACGTTCTTACACGCGGAGTTTCGGGCGGCGCATAAGAAATCGATTTCACGTGAAGTGGCGAAACTTATCGCGGCATGGGGAGGTCGATTGGCCTGATCGCGCGCTCGTAAATCACATTGGCCGTTTGAAGAAAGGAGTGGCGGCGTTGTCCGCGGTGGCATCGGTCTTGGCCTGCGATTTCCCGTCGCCCGGGCCATTGCATTTAACGGCAGCAGTAAGCTGAGCAGAGAGAGAATGAATGAGTTCTTCATGATGATTCGGGGTCCTATCTCGAGCGCTCCGCGGAGAAGACTTCGCCACTCGGCTTCTCCGGCAGCGTGGATTTCCATTGCTCGAGTTTGGCGACGATTTCCTTCACCGCATCGGGTTTGTCGGAGGCGAGGTCCTTGGTTTCGAGGGGGTCAACGGCGATGTCGTAGAGTTCCATGTAGCTGCCGTCGCGATTCGACAGCAGTTTCCACTGCCGGTCCACCACCGCGTAGGTCACCCAATGAAACGGCGCATCCTTCTTCGGCGGCCAAGCGCCTTCCATTCGCCAGAAGAGCGGATTCGAACGGGTCGAGGTCGCCTTGCCTTGCAACGTGGCCACTTGGCTGATGCCGTCGGGTTGGTAGCCATCGGGTGGCTTCGCGCCGGCCAGTTCGCAGAACGTGGGCAGCAAATCGACGGCGGACATGAGCGAGGTGTTGTCGAGCTTTCCCGCAGCGATTTTCCCGGGCCAGCGGGCGATGAACGGCACATTGATGCCGCCTTCAAACAACGCAGCCTTGTAGCCCTTGCGGTCGGCGGTGATTCCCTTCGACGCCGCGATTCCCCAACCCGCTCCGGTGGCGGTGTCGTAGCTCAACTCCAGTTTCGCCGGGCGGGCCGAGCGAGCGGGACCATTGTCGGAACTAAAAATGACGAGCGTATTCTCCGTCAGCTTCAGGCGATCCAATGCATCCAACACCTGGCCGATGCGATCATCGGCATGCGACAGCACGGACGCGAAGATCTGGTCCTCCCGGCTCGGCAGGTCGCGGAAGCGCCACTCGTATTTCGGCACCGTGTGAAACGGCGTGTGCGGCTCGTGCATCCACAGGTTGATGAAGAACGGCTTATTCGCCGCCGCGTTCTTCTCGATGAAAGCAATCGCGTGGTCCGCATCCTCATGCACCGGCATCTGCTCGCCCGCGCAGTTGAAGGCGCCGTATTCGTCGTAGCCATAGACTGTCGGCAGCGGCGAATCCGGAATCATGTCGTTTGAGAGATGCCATTTGCCAAAATGCGCCGTCGCATAGCCCGCGGACTGCAGCATCTTCGGCAGCGTCGGCGTCTTCGGGTCGAGCCAGTCCGGCATGTTGCGCTGCGCATTGCTCTTCGTCCACGCAAAGTGGCCGTCGATGTTGTAGCGAGCGGGGAAATGTCCCGTCATCACCGCCGTGCGGCTCGGCGAGCACACGCCGCTGGCGACGGTGAAGCGAGAAAAGTCCGTCCCCTCCTTCGCGAGCCGATCAACGTTCGGCGTCTTCACATAGGGATGCCCGTGACACGAGAGGTCGCCCCAGCCCCAGTCATCGGCGAAGATAAAGACGATGTTGGGCTGTGCAGCATCGGTGGCGTGCACAACGGCGCAGGCTGCGAGCAAGGCGAGGAGTAAGGATAGCGTGCGAGTCATGAAGGTTTCAGTGGACTGGATGATGTTGGGTTTGCAAGTGTCGGCGGCCTGGACATCTGCGAGCGATGCGATGAATTTGACGGTCTTCATTTTTCCAAAAATGCGGACGAGGTGACGTTTCATTCGCGTTGGTTTTCACCGGGCACCTTTAGGTATTTCAATGATAATCTTGTTCGCCGAATCCTCAACCTTGATCCTAGAAGAGAGCCATGCATCGGGTGACTGTGTATCTGACACTGGAGCCCTTCGAATATACCAGATAATAGCTGTAGGGGGTGGTTCCTTTGACGGCGACCTTCGCATCGTTGAGGGTCAGGACAGGATCGATCAGCCCCGCGTCGCGATCTTCCTTCAGTGCCCGCAATATTCAGACAGCCAAACAGGAGAACTTGCAGCGATGACCAGCACTCCTCTGAACGTCACGCCCGCGCATCCAGCAATGCGCCATCACATTCGCGGGACACACAACGTCGATGCCTTCGTCGCGACCGTCGAAGTCCTAATGCACCCAAATGTTTCGCTAGACCGGTGGTCTTTGCGTTCCGCGGCCAATGCTCTCAAAATATCGCAAGATGAATCCAGCAGCGTTTCGGTCGCAGGTACGATTCATATAGAGTGGATATTTCTGAATGCGTCAAATGTGGTGTAGGCCGGGCTACAAAGGGATAAGCCGACTCTCGCGAAATTTGGGAATTGTTACTAAATTATTCCGCGCGAGGTATAACTTGGCTCTGATTTGTGTCCAATGAGAATTTGGCAGAAGGTGTAAGCCACCATGATTCGTGTGAGCAACGATCTAAATGCCACTGAAGATCAACGTCAACAAAGATCAATGTAATTCATGAGCTTGCATTCCGAACAAGAGATACAACGGTCCGTTAATGCAATCTACCGCTCGGATTCTCGTCGCATCATGGCGACGCTGGTTCGGTTACTCCGAGATTTTGATCTCGCCGAAGAGGCCATGCACGATGCTTTTGCTTCCGCCGTGACGCAGTGGACTGAAAGTGGGATTCCTGAGAATCCGAGAGCGTGGCTGGTTTCTACCGGGCGATTCAAGGCAATTGATTCATTGAGAC
Source organism: Pirellulaceae bacterium (assembly GCA_031426475.1). Lineage (GTDB taxonomy): Bacteria > Planctomycetota > Planctomycetia > Pirellulales > Pirellulaceae > JAIYDQ01. Next base: position 4,592 of record JANPLJ010000907.1, read on the forward strand.
GACGTGGGCGATTTGAGGAATTGTCCCAGGAGCTCGCAGTGCGCTTTGAAGAGATTACCAATGCAAATGCTGAGCGAGCGAATCACGATATAGAAGACGACCGATTGCGGTTGATTTTTACTTGCTGTCACCCAGCCATCGATCCCATGATCCAAGTTGCGTTGACTCTCCGCGAAGTCTGTGGCTTGAGCACGGAAGAAGTCGCCAGCGCTTTTCTCACAGCAACATCGACGATGGCTCAGCGCATCGTTCGAGGCAAGGCCAAGATTCGCGACGCCGGGATTCCGATTTCCATGCCTACGGCGGAGGACTTTCAAGAGCGACTTGATTCGGTGCTCTCGGTGATCTATCTGGTATTCAACGAAGGCTACTCGGCATCGTCGGGTAATTCGTTGACACGAGCTGATCTCTCGGGTGAAGCGATTCGTCTTGGAAGACTGCTTGTCGAATTATTGCCCCATCCGGAAGCCATCGGATTACTGAGCCTCATGATGATTCAGGAATCACGTCGCCATGCCCGTTCAACACTCGAAGGGGACATAGTTCTACTGGAGGACCAGGACCGCAGCTTGTGGGACGTCGAATTGATCGGAGAGGGACAACGACTTGTCGAACGAGCATTATCGACGCGTCGCTTTGGAGCCTACACAGTACAGGCGGCAATTGCAGCTGTTCACTCGCGGGCACAGACTGCCGATGAAACCGACTGGAGTCAAATCGTGGCTCTCTATGACGCACTCCTGTCAATCAACTCGTCGCCAGTAGTGGAACTCAACCGAGCCGTGTCGATTGCGATGCGAGATGGTTCTGAAGCGGGGCTGGTTTTGATCGATGCGATTCTGGAGCGAGGTGACCTGGGAGATTATCACCTTGCTCACGCTGCGCGGGCAGAACTGTCTCGCCGATTAGGAAAAGTGAATAACGCCAAGGAAGCGTATGAACGTGCAATCTCGTTGGCTCGTCAGGAACCAGAACGTCGTTTCCTAGCTAGGCGACTTGCTGAGTTATGAGCTTATTAATTGCTGAGTTATGAGCTTATTAAAAAGAATCCCGCAGGCTTGTCCTGCGGATTGTTAGGCTTTTCGCTAATACGGAACGACTTACTCCCTCGCTTTGCCGTCGGGTTTTCCAACGGCAAATCCGATGGCAAAGCAAGCAACGCGGCGACTTGAGTGTAGTAAAAAACCGAAAAATCCGCAGGTCAACCCGGCGGGGTTGTGCGTGGGCAACAACGTG
>JANPLJ010000908.1:0-7746 GCA_031426475.1 Pirellulaceae bacterium
TGCTTCCAGCTTGTAGCGTTGGTCTTGCTGAAGCAGTTCGACAATCGGAAAAATCTTCTCTGGCATTTTATTCTGCTTCTAGGGAGTCTTCGTCGGAAGGCTTCTGAGGATTGGGGGTGCGACCGGAACGATTCCCAGAGCCTCGCTTGATTACACTGAGCACATCGCCTGCGGGGACCAGGACGCGTCTGCGATCTTCCAGTTCGACAAGCAATTGCTGGGCGAGTATTTCCTGCTGGAGCACTCGACCTCGACCATTGGCGGTCACGATATCACTACCGACAGGCGGTAGGTCTTTCTGGTACTCCTCGTACGTATCGTATTCGTAGCGTAAACAACACTTGAGCCGACCGCAACGTCCAGAAATCTTGTTTGGATCGAGCGTCGGTTTCTGGAGCTTGGCCATCCGCATCGATACGGGCGGCATTTTGTCGAGATGCGTGTTGCAGCAGACTGGTTTCCCACAGTCTCCATAGTCAGCCAGCAACTTTGCTTCGTCGCGTGCGCCAAGTTGACGCATCTCGACGCGAGTTTGAAACTCGGCAGAAAGCAGCTTTACAAGTTCCCGAAAATCGATTCGAGCCTCAGAAAGGTAGTATACGACGACACGCTCACCGCCAAAAATGAGCTCAATATCGACCAAATCCATATCCAACGCCAGCTCTTGAATCAGACGGCGGCACGTCTCGAACTCGTCGTTCGCCGTCTTTTTCAAGCGTTCGATCTCGTGAAAGTCCTGCGAAGTGGCCTCGCGCTGTATCGTTCCAGAACCAGGATCCGACATTTTTGCAACCACTTCATCCGTTGCTTCACAGAGGACTTCGCCGTTTTCTAGTCCACGCGAGGTGCGAGCAATTACCTTGGCGCCACGAAGGTGTTCGCCTTTGGCTTGCATTACATGCAGCGTTCTCATCGAACCACAGCGTACAATATATTTTGGCAACCAATTCTTCCTTCTGCTGCTTAGACTAACTCATTACCGACCAGGATTATAGCCTTAATCGCGACCAGCCGGCATTGAAACGATTGAGACAGCCTGCGAGAATCTCGGCCGAGCTCAAGAGGCCTCTTAACGCCCCGGGTTTGATTTCCGGTAGCCGATTCTTCGTAAGAACTCGGACGAAGTTCGAAATACTCCGTGAACATAAGGAATGCTATGCCTCAAGATACAGCCGTAATTATGGCAGCCGCAGGGACGAGCAGCCGCTTCGGACAGCCGTTCGTCAAGAAGGTATTTGCACTCTTGGCCGGAAAGCCTGTCTTCCAGCATAGTGCTTCGATGTTCTCGGAGAACCCGAGTGTCGTTCAGCAATTGCTGGTTATTCATCCCGACGATCGCGAAATGTTTCGGACCAAGTTCGCCGCAACCGTCGCGATGATGGGGATCGAAATAGTCCTCGGAGGCGACGAACGCTGGCAAAGCGTCCAAAACGCCCTCGCAAAGCTATCACCGACGATCGAGTTCGTCGCCGTTCACGATGCCGCCAGACCACTCGTTTCGACGAACGATTTTGACAAAGTTCTCCAAGCGGCCCGGGACCACGGGGCTGCAATCCTTGGCGAGCCGATCCATGGGACCATCAAACGAACCGACGTCGATGGCTGGATCGAGTCAACGGTCTCCCGTGAGCGACTCTTTCAAGCTCAGACCCCTCAGGTCTTTCGCCGCGATTGGCTCGAAGCGGCCTATGCGAAACGAACGCAGCCGCATCCGACCGACGATGCCCAGCTTGTAGAAGCTTCGGGGAAACGGGTTCGATTGGTCGCAGGCAGTCGTAGCAATTTCAAAATAACAACCCAAGAAGACCTCCGCTGGGCGGAAGTCGCATTGAAATCACGCCCTGGAGGCAGGTAGGGGTTTGCGATCGTAGCCGAAGACGTCAGACTTCGGATGAATCGCCTTTTCGGTTTGTTTCTGGAGCTTCGTCCGAACTCTTGCGAATTCGGCTACTTAAAATCTAAGGCTGCCACCCATCGCTATGACATTTCCTCCTCTCTCAATTCTCGATCAACTCGCATGGCGAGGCCTCGTTCACCAAAGTACCGATCCCGAAGGTATTGCAAAGCTTTTGAGCCAGACATCGGCGGTCTATGCAGGTTTTGATCCGACATCGGACTCGCTGCACGTCGGGTCGTTGCTCCCTTTGATGTTGCTGCGTCGGTTCCAACAAGCTGGGCATCGGCCCATAGCCCTGGTCGGCGGGGCGACGGGAATGGTCGGAGACCCAAGCGGAAAATCGGATGAACGCAATCTTCTCGATAAAGAGACGCTCGACAAAAACGTAGCCGGGATCGAATCTCAAATGCGACGTTTCCTCGATTTTTCCGGCCCCAACGCAGCGATCGTCGTCGATAACTTTGAATGGATGAAGAGTTTTTCGTTCCTCGATTTCTTGCGTGATGTCGGCAAGAACTTTCCCGTCAACGTGATGCTGACCAAGGATTCGGTAAAGAGCCGACTTGAGAACAGCGATAGCGGACTCAGCTATACCGAATTCAGTTACATGCTGCTCCAAGCTTACGATTTCGCCTACCTTGCAAAGAACCATCACTGCTTATTGCAGATTGGCGGCAGCGACCAATGGGGGAACATCACTGCGGGAATCGACCTCGGCCGACGGATGCTCGGAAAACAACTGTTCGGAATGACCTGTCCATTGTTGTTGACCAGCGACGGTCGCAAGATGGGAAAGACCGAACGGGGGGCAATCTATCTGGCCCCTGAACGAACCAGCCCCTATGCTTTTTATCAGTACTTTCTCAATGTCGCCGACGTCGATGTCTTGATGGTGCTGCGATTCCTGTCGGATATATCTCGCGAGGAATGGGAAGCGATGAAAGTCGCGGTTGCCGAGAAACCGCAAGAGCGTGCCGCCCAAAAATACCTTGCCGAATCGCTCACGCAACTCGTCCATGGCGATGCTGGACTCGCATCGGCTCGAAAAGCAACCGAGGTTCTGTTCGGTGCCGAGATCGAAAACTTGAGTGATGCCGATTTGATCGCGATTTTTGAAGATGTTCCAAGTAAACAACTGGCGATTAGCGTTCTCGACGAGCCAGGCTATCCGGTCATCGATGCCTTGGTCGCCTCGTCGTTGGCTGCTTCGAAAGGCGAAGCTCGACGAAGCTTAGAAGGCGGTGGCGTCTACTTAAACAATCGTCGCGTCGACTCGATTGACCGAAAGATCGTTCGCAGCGACCTTGCTAGCGAAAGCGTTGTTGTCTTGCGAAGCGGCAAAAAGAAATACGCGCTTCTGCGGTTTGAGTGACGAACAGCGGAGCGAACACGTTCTTGAAATTGGTGACCGGCAGGTGTTAACCCTGCTTTCGCAAACGGTTCGTTAGAGGACGAGGCTCCTGCCGAGTCAAACATCGCAAATTGCATGAGATCCAAACCTGGCTCCGCAGGAGCGTCGCCGCGTCGCCCTCCAGATTGTGATTCAGTTCCAGTGTCATGCCTACGGGCCTCGTTCGAAAGTGGAAAAGCCTCCTTGGCCGCCTTGGTTTCGAGACCATGGTAGGCCGGAACAAGCAGCCAATTGCGCTTGTCAATTTGAGAGACATGATCTGCGCTGTTCCGGCAATCAGAAACCTTGGTTTTGCCGAAACGGATCACGGAGGACCCGAAATGTAGCTGGCCAGTTGTTGCCCCGAACGGGGTAAACCCGGCCCAGGCAGAGCCTGTTGATCCATGGCCTGAATTCTAACAAATCGACCTAAAGGAACTTCGCCAATCGGGCACACAAGTCAGCCGTTCGGCAACTGTAGCCCCATTCGTTGTCGTACCACGAGACAACTTTAGCGAGCTTACCTTTATCACCGAGCACTTGCGTGAAGTCGGCCGCGAAGATACTGCTATGCGGGTCGTCGATGATATCGCTGCTGACGATCGGATCTTCGGTGTAGCAGAGAATGCCTAGGAGGGGCCCTTCGGCGGCCGCCTTCATCGCTGCATTGATATCAGCAACGGTAACGTCCTTCTTGAGGTTAACGGTCAAGTCGACCACGCTTCCGGTAGCCACTGGAACTCGCATCGCGATCCCAGTCAACTTCCCCTTCAACTCGGGGATAACCAAACCAACTGCCGATGCTGCACCTGTCGACGTAGGGATAATGTTCAATGCGGCTGCACGAGCTCGGTATGGATCCGAGTGCGGCATGTCCTGGACGCGTTGATCGTTCGTGTAAGCGTGAACGGTTGTCATCAAACCGGATTCGATACCGAACGTATCGTTCAGCACTTTAGCGATTGGCGCCAAGCAGTTCGTGGTACACGAAGCGTTTGAAATACACATCAGATCGGCAGTCAACTTGTTGTCGTTGACCCCAAGAACGCAGGTCAGATCGGCACCATCTTTAGCGGGAGCGCTGAGCACAACTCGCTTGGCTCCTGCTGCCAAGTGCGTGTCATATCCAGGCTTGCCATCTTTGGCACGAGCAGTGAAAAAACCGGTGCTCTCGATACAGATATCGATCCCCATATCCTTCCAAGGAAGCTTGGCGGGATCTTTTTCAGCCAGGGCAGCGATCTTCTTGCCGTTGACGATCAAATTCTTGTCGTCGTGGCCAACTTTCGCATCATAGCGACCATGGATGCTATCGTACTTCAACAGGGTGGCCAACATCGCATTGTCGGTCAAGTCGTTGACAGCAACAACTTCGAACTCGTTCGAACGACTCAGAAGGTTGCGGAAGGTGAGTCGACCGATTCGACCAAACCCGTTGATTGCAATTCGAATAGCCACCTTGTGAATCACTCCTGAAACAATGAAACTAATATCACTTGCCGCGAAGTATAGGCTTGGTGGATGCCGCGAACAATAACCAGTTCGTCGCGATCGATACGCAGAACGGTTCGATCTTCCAACCGCCGCCGCGCTTTTGCGCAGTTCAAGTTCATTGATCGCGTATTGAGGAAATCAACCCACCATAATCTCGTTTTGGTGACCCGAGAACGAGGTTCGGCCGGACGAAAAAATTATTCAGCATGTGCCAATCCGCAGCCTAACACCAGCTTACGCATCTCAAAGGAGCGATTTTAGCTTGCTTATTCGACTTGGAACTCGGCAAAGCCCACTCGCGCGATGGCAGGCGGATTTTGTGGCGTCACAGCTCCGTGAACTTGGCGTCGATGTGCTCATGGTACCCATCATCACGGCAGGCGACGTATCGACCACGCCACTCGGCGAAAGTGGCGGCGTTGGCCTGTTTACTAAGGAAATCCAGCGCGCGTTGCTGGACGGTCGTTGCGATCTTGCCGTTCATTCCTTGAAGGATCTACCGACCGAACCGGTCGAAGGGTTGCTTCTTGCAGCCGTTCCACCGCGAGAAGATGTCGGAGATTGCTTGATCGGCAGGACAGGGAAATCGCTTGGCGAACTGCCGTCAGGAGCGAAAATCGGGACCGGATCGCAGCGTCGCGCCGCACAAATCCGAGCAATGCGTCCAGATGTCGAAATTCATGATATTCGCGGAAACCTCGATACACGTTTAAAGAAACTCGACGATGGATTGTACGATGCCATTCTTCTGGCCGCGGCAGGTCTGAAGCGGCTTGGCCTGGATCATCGTGTCACTCAACGTTTTACAAGCGATGAAATGCTGCCAGCCGTTGGCCAAGCGGCACTCGGATTGGAAACACGGTTCGACGATTTTCCGACGATTGACGTTGTTGAACGAATCAGCCATTTGCCAACCCATCAAGCGGTCGTCGCGGAACGAGCGATGCTGCGAGCTCTCCGCGGAGGTTGCCTGGCACCGGTCGCAGCGCTCGCTACCACCCAAATGGCTACCACGACTCTCTCCAGCAAAGCGGTCCAATCCAACTCAAACGACTTGGCTCAAAATAGACTTACGATTCGCGCGAGAGTGCTCGCTGTCGACGGAACCAGCCGGGTCGAAACCGTCGTTACTGGGAAAATGGATTTGGCCGTCGAAGTCGGTCTGCAGGCCGCGAAATTGCTGGAAATCGGTGGGGCAAGCCGATGGATCGAGGCTGCTCGACGCAGCTAGTGCGAATGTCCCAAATCGACCCCTTCGGCCTTCGAGGCCGTCTCGCGTTTTGGTAGGCCGGAACAAGTCGCTAGCAAACTTGGATGTTGAATAAATCGTTGGCGACGCAGTTCCGGCAGAACCGAGGTTTCCGATTGCCGGAACAGCGCAGACTATCTTTCTCAAATTGACGAACACAATTGGCTGCTTGTTCCGGCCTACGGTTGGTGCTCGGGTGTCTTGCCCGCAATGTTATTCCATTCGGACGGACGTTGTCGTCAAAATGGACTGTCCGTTATCGAATTACCTAGTTAAGATTATCGTTTTTCCAGGCTGTAAGAAGCCCCAAAATGACTGTCTTTCGTTAGCGTCATGGCTCTTACCTCCAGATTCCGTAACCATTGCGAAAGATCTAGTCGTGGCAGTCTACAAGACGAGTGACCTCAAGAAGGGACTCAAAGTTCAAATCGATGGCGAGCCGTACTTGTTGATTGACGTCGATTTCTTCAAGCCAGGAAAGGGCAACGCTCTTTACCGATGCAAGATGAAGAATCTCATTCGTCCGAGTATTCTCGATCGAACGCTAAAGGGCGGCGACGAACTTGAAGCTGCCGACGTCGAAGATGTCGATACAACATTTCTGTATAAGCAGTCCGAGACATACGTTTTCATGGACAGCGAGTCGTTCGAGCAGTATGAGCTGACGGCTGATCAAGTTGACGAAAACTGGAAATACCTGACCGAAAACCTTCCTTGCAGCATGCTGCTTTTCAACGGCAATCCGATCGCGTTGACGCCTCCATCACACGTCCAGATGGAAGTGTTGGAAACCGAGCCCGGCACGAAAGGCGATACCGCAACCAGCGTTACCAAGCCGGCCAAGGTTTCTACAGGAGCCGAATTCGCGGTCCCTGGTTTCATCAAGATTGGTAACGTCATCAAGATCGATACTCGCACCGGTGACTACGTCGAACGCGTCAGCATCTAGCTCGATCGGCACCATACTCGCGTTTAGTAGGCCGGAACAAGTCGCTAGCAAACTTGGATGCTGAATAAAACGCTGGCGACGCCGTTCCGGCAGAACCGAGGTTTCCAATTGCCGGAACAGCGCAGGCTATCTTTCTCAAATTGACGAACGCAAATAGCTGCTTGTTCCGGCCTACGGTAGTCTCGAAAGCGAGACGGCCTCTATGAATCGACGGGGAGTAAGCCACTTAAGTTGATGCCAACAAAATCCTCGACGAAGCCCTTTTCGGTTCGAGCTTTTTGCGATTACTTCGGAAAATAGAGGTGATTCCCCGACGATGCTGCCGCGTGGGCTTCCTGTGTATCTTGGGGGATACCAGGGTCGCCCTGCACCGCGAGCCATCGATCCAACTCGGCAATCAGTTTCGATTTTACTTCTGCGTGTTTCGGGTCAGTGGCGAGATTCGTCATCTCGTACGAATCCTTTGCCGTGTTGTAGAGTTCTTCAGCAGGTCGGCTCATGTACCGTTTCACAAGTCGATACGTGTCGGGATTGTCCGACGCACCAGCGATCCATGTCGGCCAATAGGGATTGTTCAGGAGCCCCGCCCCCTGAATACCCATTAAGTGTTTTTCGATGTAGAGCTCGCTCGGTGTAAGATTGCGAATGTATCGCCATTGGCCATCGAATACGGTGCGTATCGGGTAGGCTGGGCCTTCGGGGATATTGTTATGAGCACCATAAGCGAACGTACGATGCGATTCGCTTTCTCCACGCAAGACGCTTGC
>JANPLJ010000909.1:0-4056 GCA_031426475.1 Pirellulaceae bacterium
TAAGCAGCATCAAAACTGAAAGTATACAAACGCCTTCGTCGTATCCGGACTCATGATCTGCGCCGCGACGAACAACAAGGCACACGCGGTCCCCAACACCGGGCCGGGCAGCCGTTTCCAGATCCATTTCCAGATGCCGAACATGACGATCAGGTGGACGAAGACCATCAGGTAGACCGTCCACCACAAGCGATTCTGATCCATCGGCAGGCCAAGGCCCGGGACGGGAACGAACAGTTTCTTCATCACATCGATTGCTTTCGCGACGTCGGCTTCGTCGACTCGCTCATCAGGATGATGGCTAATGCCGTCCGGGTGCCGCACAAACAGCATTGCGATCGGGAACTTATCCGCCATCACCACTGCGTCGTGGCCAGCACCGCTAGGCATCGTAATCGATTCTATACCGTTGGCGTCGATCGCGCGCGATAGCACGGTCACTAAGTCCGCCGAAGCTTGAACCGAACGCGTGTCGCTACGATGTATCACGCCAAAGTCTAATCTGTCGCGAATCCCGATGGCATTTCCTAACTCCAACAATTCACGAATTGCTTCGACTCGCACTGGATCTGAAGTATGACGAATGTCCAACGACAAGTCTACTTGCGATGGAATAACGTTGGAGGCATTTGGAGTCACGTCCAGTCGACCAACGGTTGCGCGGAGCCCTTCCGTCTTCTGCCCCATTTCTTGAACGGCTTGAACAAAACGAGCGGCGCCGACTAACGCATCTTGTCGAGGAACCATGGGGGTTGTGCCGGCGTGACCCGCTTTGCCGGCAAATCGAATCATCAGCCGACTTTGTCCAGCGATCGCGTCGACGACGGCAACGGGCAGCCCCCTCCTCGCGAGAACCGGGCCTTGTTCGATGTGGGTCTCGATGTAGCCGATGACTCGCTCGGGGTCGTAGGCTGCATCCGAAATGCCTCGAACATCCAGTCCAAATTGAGCGATCGCTTCACGCATGGCGATTCCCGATTCATCCACACGGTCTAGCCAACTCGGATCAAAAGTTCCGGCGATCGCACGACTTCCAATATAAGGTTGCGAATAGCGAACTCCTTCTTCTTCGCTAAAACCGATGACGTCGATAGCGAACGGTAACTTATCATCCTTTAATGCGTCAATGATTGCCAATGAAACCACCACCCCTAGAATACCATCGTATTTTCCTGCATTGGGCACGGTGTCCAAATGAGAACCAACAAGCAATATTCTGGCTTCACTTCCAACGTTCGCTGGACGACGACCTATGATGTTGCCAGCAGAGTCAACTCGAACCACCATGCCAGATTCAATCATCCATTTCGTTAGATCTCGATGGACAGCATGCATGGGTGGCGAGAGGAAACGTCGCGTCAGGCCGTCCGTCTGTTCGGAATGAACCGCAAGGAGATCGCAACGCTGCATGACAGTTTTGGCCGAGTGAAACATGGTAGCAGCAGGCTTGGGAATAGGCTAAGATCAGTGAATACAATATTTTAACGAATGAGCGACCGGCTGTGCGTGACCATCTAGTTTTCTATATCAATGGTGCAAGAACGACAATCGCGGATGACGTTGCTCTCGGTTCTCTCGCCGAGTTGCTCCGCGACAGACGAGGGTATGTCGGCACCAAAGTTGTTTGCAACGAAGGCGACTGCGGCGCCTGTTCTGTTCTTGTTGGACGTCCAACCGACGACGGACTCGGGATTCGCTATCAAACGCTTGATGCCTGCATCGCGTTTCCATTCCAACTGGACCGAACCCATGTTGTTACCGTTGAAGGATTGATCGATGGCGAACAGCTTTCGCCAGTCCAGGCGGCGATGGTTCGCTGCCATGGCAGCCAATGCGGATTTTGTACTCCAGGTTTTGTGGTCGCGCTTCATGGATGCGTTGAAGCCGAAGTCGCGATGACCGATGCTTCCTTGCGTTATGAACTCTCAGGAAACCTTTGTCGCTGCACCGGATACGTGTCGATTCTTCAAGCGGGGCAGTCGATCGATCCTAATGCGATAACGAGGCTTAACGAACGATATCCTGCGCAGGCCATGCTAGAGGATTTTCGTGGACTTGGCTGTGAGCCCGTACGCATTTCGACGGGACGAGGCATTGTGCTTGTCCCGAACTCTCTCGATTCTGCGATCGAGCTGCGGGCGGCCTACCCGAAAGCGATGGTCGTCAGTGGAGCGACCGATTATGGTGTCTTGCGTAATCATGGGAAGATCCAAGCGGGCGATACATTGTGCTTGTCGAGCGTGCGATCGTTTTCCGAAATCGCTGTGGATGAGAATACGCTGACGATTGGCGGCGGGGCAACTTGGCGAGCGATCGAAGAGTTCGCGAAGCATCGCATTCCGGAATACCACGCCATTCTGACGCGTTTTGGTAGCCCTCAGATTCGCAATGCAGGCACTTTGGCTGGCAATCTTGCGAATGGTTCGCCGATCGCCGACTCGGTACCGTTTCACGTTGTCATGCAGGCAGAGATCGAACTGCGAAGCGTTCGAGGGTCGCGACTCGTTGCGATCGAAGATTTTTATCAAGGCTATCGCAAATCATTGCTAGCCGAAGACGAGTTAATCGTCGCGATCCATACGCCGTTGCCAGCCGTAGATGAGCATGTCAAGCTTTACAAGATCTCAAAACGCCGCGATATGGATATCAGCTCGGTGACAATGGGTCTGTGGTTAAGCATGGATGGCGATTTGATTCGAAGTGCACGATTGGCGTTGGGTGGCGTTGGCCCAACCGTTCAAAGAATGCTGGTAGCGGAACAATCGCTCATCGGTCGACCTTTCTCGGAACAAGTTTTTCGCGAAGCCGGAATCGCCGCGCGGCAAGCGATCTCCCCATGGTCCGATGTCCGTGGGGGGGCAGACTACCGACGACAGCTAGTAGAGAATCTGCTGCTCAAATGCTTCCATGAACTGAAAAAGTCTGACCGATACGAAACCAACTTTGCGAAGTAAGATTTTCCCATGCGCAGTTCTGGACAATCCATTCCGCACGAATCCGCTTGGGGACATGTCACCGGTACGGCAGCCTACATTGATGACTTGCCAAAGCTTGCGGGCGAATTGGTAGTCGATTTTGTCGGTGCTCCCATTGCAGCGGGGCGTATCATATCGATCGATACGTCTTTAGCGCAGAAAATCCCAGGCGTTGTTGCGATCTATACTTACAAGGATCTGCCGGGACACAACGTTTTCGGTCCGATCTTTCGCGACGAGCCGTTTCTGGTCGATCGACAGATCTCGTATGTTGGACAACCTGTCGTGATCGTGGCGGCTACGACTCGGGAAATTGCCGAGGCCGCTTGCGACGCCGTCGAGATTCATTGCGAATTAGGAACGCCCATTCTCTCGATCGATGACGCGATTGCCGCCAAATCGTTTCTTGGTCCCCAGCGAACGATCCAATGCGGCGACATCGACATGGCATTCGAGGAAGCCGCACACTCGATCGAAGGTGTCTTTGAAAGCAATGGCCAGGAGCAGCTCTATTTTGAATCGCAGGCTTGCATCGCCATTCCCGGAGAAGAACATGCGATCAAAGTCCTGTCGTCGACCCAGAATCCGACGGAGACTCAGTCGGTGGTCGCAGAGGCCCTCGGTTTAAAGCTGCATCAAGTCGTCTGCGAATGCAAGCGAATGGGAGGTGGTTTCGGCGGCAAGGAAACTCAGTCAGCGATCCCCGCCGCGATGGCTTCGATGGTAGCGTATCACACAGGCCGTTCGGCTCGCATGATCTATCGCAAGGATCAAGATATGCGGGTGACCGGTAAACGCCATGCTTACAAAACTTGGTATCGAGCTGCATTCACCGAAGAAGGCAAGATACTCGCCGTGGATATTCGATTCTATAGCAACGGTGGTGCATTCGCCGATCTTTCAACATCGGTGATGGAGCGAAGCATGCTCCACTCGGACAACGCCTATTTTTTGCCGGCAGCCCGAATCGTAGGGCAAGTCTGCAAAATGAACTATCCGCCCAACACAGCGTTTCGTGGTTTCGGTGGTCCACAAGGTGTCGCGGTCATCGAAAACATTGTCCAGGAAATCGCCAGGCGAG
>JANPLJ010000910.1:0-2887 GCA_031426475.1 Pirellulaceae bacterium
GGGATGATCCAGCAAATACGTAACGTCATAGTTCTCATAATCCGCCTTGAACGGCGAGATGTCTAGTACTCTATGGATGCCCCTTGCGTTTGGATTGCCCGAGCGAACCCCAGCGTTTCAAGCTGGTCGAAGCACAAACGATATTTCGCTCTTCGACAGGAATCGCTAAAAGACCTATTAGCCTTCATTTACGTTGATGAAAATTCATGTAAATGAAACACAATATTTTTAGGATCAGCTCCCAGGACGGCGTGGCGTGGCCAGAATTTTTTGTATCGCGAATCAGAAGGGTGGCGTCGGCAAGACGACCACAGCGGTCAATCTTGCCGTTGGCTTCGCGCGAGCTGGGCAAAAAACGTTGGTGATCGACCTAGATCCGCAGTGTAATGCAACGTCGGGATTGGGCTTGGAGCCCGCTAAACGTCATCCGTTGTTGATCGATTCGCCGTTACGAGACAGCATGCTCGAAACCAATAACGAAAATTTGATGCTGATCCCAGGTTGTCGATCATTTCAAGATGTCGATCGACTTGCGAAAGGTGAAATTTCCGAAGGGATGGTCTTGCGGCAGCATATGAATGCAGGAATGGGATCCTTCGACGCGGTTTTCATCGATTGTCCGCCGTCGTTGGGACCTCTCACTCAAGCAGCACTTGAGTCGAGCACGGAAGTCTTGATGCCGATTCAATGCGAATACTATGCGATGGAAGGCTTGACGCAAATGATCCACGTCATCCGAGATTGTATGCAAAAAAATCCTGGGCGACTAACGTTTGGCGGCATCGTTCTAACGATGTTCGAACCGCACTTAGAATTGACTCACGAAGTCGACAATGAAGTCCGCGAGTTTTTCGGTGATATTGTTTTCGAAACGGTAATTCCTCGAGATGTGGCTGTAGCGGAATCGCCAAGCCATGGGGTTAGCGTTCTCGAGTATGCTCCGCGAAGCCGCGGTGCAAGAGCCTATATTGAACTTTGCATGGAGGTTTTGGAACGTGACTAAAGATCGAAGACTTGGACGCGGTTTGGCAGCACTCCTTGGAACTCCCGTGGAAGGCGATGAAAACAGTCTGCGGATCGCGCCCGAAACGCTGGATGGCTCCACGACGCCGTCAAGGTCGACATCGAGCCCACGAGCGGATCGTGGTAAGCTTGCCAACCCTTCGCAGGATAGCGTGAAGCCAGGCAGCATCACGGCTTGCGAATTAGATGTTACGCAAATCGACGCTAACCCTTTTCAACCGCGACGTCAATTCAACGATGATGAGATCGCGTCGCTGGCGGAAAGCATAAAAACACACAAGCAGCTTCAACCGATCTTGGTGCGACGGGTAGGTGGTGGTCGATATCAGTTGATCAGTGGCGAACGTCGACTGCGAGCGACGATTCACGCTGGGTTGCCAACAATCCGCGCTGAAGTTCGCGAAGCCGATGATCGGTTGGTCGCTGAGTTAGCCATCATCGAAAATTTGCAACGGAAGGATCTGAATGCAATCGAAAAGGCGATGTCTTTCAAACGCTACATACAAGAACATGGTTGCACCCACGAAGAGCTTGCGAATCGGTTGAAGATCGATCGCTCAACCGTTGCGAACTTCATGCGTCTCTTGGAACTGCCTGCATCCATTCTAGACTCCGTCCAAAAGGACGAACTTTCGGCCAGCCATGCCAAAGCGATCTTGTCGCTCGGAACCGAAGAACAGCAACTGGAATACGCTCGAGTGATTCGACTGGAAGGTTGGAGTGTACGTGAGACCGAACGACGTGTTGCCGACCAAGTCGCAAAGGAAGAAGCCGAAGAGGAGGGACGCGTCGGTGTCGCGACACGCGCCAAGGCCCGGGCCAAAAGCGATCAAATTTCGGCTTTAGAACAATCCTTGAAACGACAACTCGGAACCAAGATCGAAATCAATCAGACGTCGCGAGGACGCGGCCGCATCGTTATTCACTTCGCAAATGTTCAAGAGTTTGAGCGATTGCGAGCGATCATGGAAAGCGGTAGCGGAGTAGAGACTAAATCCGCATGACAAGTCTCGATCTTCCTTGGGGATGGATACTCTGGGCCCTCGCTGTCGTTATGGCCACAAGCTCGCTCGTCAAGCTCGCGACGGCTCGACGCGACGAACTGCAGGGCAAGCTCGACACGTATCTGGAAACGCAGCTCAAGATGATCTACCACAAGAAGAAGATCCTCGCGGAGCATCGACGGCGAGTCGCATTGGCCAAGAAGATAGCCGAGGAAAATGCGGCGCAGGAAGTTGAAGGGTGATAGTAGGCAGTAATCAGTTGGCAGGTAAAAATCACCACGACTCCGATCCTAACTCCTAACTCCTAACTACTGCACCTCACATGCGGCCCAATTCGGGCCGACCTTGATGTCGACTTTCAATGGTACGTTGACTTCGACGGCTTCGATCATTTCTTTGCGTACGATTTCCGATAGCGAAGCGACGTCATGCGGTGCAACTTCAAAAACAAGTTCGTCATGAATTTGCAGCAGCAGCTTGGCGTCTCGCGGCGTCTCTTGCAATCGGCGATGAACGCGAATCATCGCGATCTTGATCATGTCGGCAGCGGAGCCTTGAATGACGGTATTGACGGCCATTCTCTCGGGTTCAAGAAGTGTTTTCTGCTGCTGCGGCTTCAGCGAACCAAAGTCACGAATCCCTTTCAGATAACGCTTTCTTCCCGAGATCGTTTTAACGTAGCCGTCACGACGGCATGTATCCAGCGTTTCCCTCATAAAATTGCGGACGCTGCTGTATCGTTCGAAGTAAGTATCGATAAAGTTGGCGGCATCAGCTTTCGAGATACCGAGAGCTTTGGCGAGTCCGAACGGACTTTGACCATAGAGAATTCCAAAATTGATCGCTTTCGCACCGCGTCG
>JANPLJ010000911.1:0-2862 GCA_031426475.1 Pirellulaceae bacterium
CTCAAAGCTGCGACTCAACCACCCAGCGTTCACCGAGGAGTTCAACGACATCACCTTCTAAGAGTTGTCGTTTGCGACGCGTCTCGACTTGACCGTTCACCATAACCTGGCCGCTTTGGATCAGAATCTTGGCTTGGCCACCGCTGCCGATAATCCCGCAGACTTTGAGGTACTGTTCGAGGTGGATGGACTTGGTTTCAGACATCGAAGAACGCTCCGCAAGGTTGGATGGGACAAGTCATGGCTGTCATGGCCGCGCGAAGTTCATGTGCGGCCCACTTCGGGTCATCGGCTGCGAGAAGGTACTTCGGTAGCTTTCTAAAGGAATCTACATCTGATTTAAATTCACAGGAATGGACCAGCCCCAATAGCTCAGCCCAGCCGCGGCAGTAATCTTCCCAGTGAATGAGTGATGGGTCAGGAGAAGCTCCGGCGAATACGAGAAGATTCAATCGTTTTGTCGCTTGGCACTGGGCGATCTGGTGGTCGAACTGATAGCGAAGGTCGTCTATCTGCGATTTTGAAATAGGACGTTTGAGCGGAGTCACCGACTGCAGCATGATATGGCATTTTGAGTTCAATTGAACAATCAGGCGGTTATCCGCTAGTTCTTGCAAATTCGCGGCTTTATACGGCTCTTGCGTCGACATGCTGTGCGATGTTTCGAGGATCGCTTCGGCGATTTGGCGGCTTCGCTCGATATTCTCTGAAACGACCAGGATATGGACAGAAGGACTTGAATCTAGGGTGTGGGCAGATAATTGAAGAAGCGATTGGCTGAGGCTTTCAATGGTCTGGCCTGTAACAGGCTCAATCCACGTAGGAGCGATTTCACAAGCCGGTTCGAGGACGAACGTACGCATGACCATTCGAGGATGCGGAACTTTGAGCGTCGGCGTCCAGTGTCGCTCGTCGTTGTGTAGAAGTACATCCAAATCGATACGCCGTGCCTCCCAACGATCGCGGCGTTGCCGGCCGAGCGCTTGCTCGATCGCATTCAGATTTTGCCAGACGCCGAAAGCTGATTCGTTGGAGTCGATCGTCGCTACGGCGTTAAAAAAATCATCTTGACCGGACGGTCCGCCGACGGCGGGGGTTCGATAGAGTCGACTGAACGCGACATTCGATGCCCCGAAAAGTCTCAAGATCATTTCTCCCGCATGTTGCATCACCTGACGCGGGTTTCCAAGATTGGCACCAAGACTAATGAGAGTTTTGGCCATACAGCTATTGCGGAGCCTGGTTGATCGATTCAACGTACCATTGATTTCTCGATTCCACAGAATACTTGGTTGGCGGAGTCATCTTGACGTCGACGATATAGGGGCGGGGATTCGTTGAATTTTCGTCGACAAAACCGATCGACAGCTCAAATTCAATCCCCGAACGATTCTGCGATCGCACACCGGTAGATTTCCAGGCGGCTTTTTCTCCAAGTTGGATAACTTCCTTAATCGCGGGATCCGCTAAGAAATTCCGGACAGCCTTTTGCTCGCGACTGGTCTTGTTTCCATCTAGCTCCGAATCGTCCACCATGGGGGGCAGCCCCGTCATCTTGATCGCGGTCGCTCGGTCACCTTTGGCCAAAGCAAGCATGTAATTCGTAGCGACCTCGATCGCTTTCCGATGCATGATCGAGTGCCGAGTGGTTTGGTATGCCAAGCCTGCCAGTCCGCAAAAAAGGCTTGTATAGATACAGATCGAAGCGAACCGTACCGACAATTGCGATAGATCCCACCGTTTGGCGAATAGCAAGACGAGACCTGCACAGAATATCGAGGCCAAGCAAAAAACCGCTAAGACAGGTTCGACAATCGCGAAAAGCCCAAAAACCCCGAAAAAACCAGCAATAAAGGCCAGAATTGAGTTTCGTGGCGCATCAGAAACTCCATCGAGATCGACCGAAATAAGGTTGTTCGTTTGTCCCATGACCCAGCCGTAAATCTCCTCGAAAACGCTGCAAAAGTTTGGTATTGGTACGCCATGGTACTCGATTCGGTTTTAGCGACAATCAATCGAGCCATCGGAATCGCGAATAATCTTGAATCGAAGGCGACGAGTCTCTTCTAAAAAGCCAACTCTACAATTACACTCTGGGGCTGGTTTTTGATTTATCTGTTGATTTTAGGCGTAGAGGGTTCGTTTGTGAGTTCTGGAAAGTATTTGTTTACAAGTGAGTCGGTTTCCATGGGCCACCCTGACAAGCTGGCAGATCGAATCTCCGATAGTGTTCTCGACGCTCTTTTGGCACAAGATCCGGTCAGCCGGGTCGCTTGCGAAACGCTTGTCACGACCGGTCTTGCCCTCATCGCTGGCGAAATCACCACGAAAGCCACCGTAAACTACACCGATATTGTTCGCGAAGCGATTCTCGACGTCGGCTACAACGATGACGAATCCGGAATCTCAGGCAAAACCTGCAGTGTTCTGGTTGCGCTGGACCGACAGAGTCCAGACATCGCCATGGGTGTTAACGACGACGCTACGGCGGGCAAGGATATCGGCGCCGGCGACCAAGGCTTGATGTTCGGTTTCGCGTGCAACGACACTCCGGAGTTGATGCCGCTTCCGATCGCCCTTTCACATCGTATTACCAATCGTATTACCGAAGCGCGTTTCGCCAAGGAAGTCGATTGGCTTCGCCCGGACTCGAAAAGCCAGGTAACGATCGAATACGACGGCTTCAAGCCAACGGCGGTCAACACGGTTGTCGTCTCGACACAACATGCTCCGCACGTATCCCAAGCGGATATTCGAAACTTTGTCATCGAAAAGGTAATCAAGCCATGCTTGCCTGCAGAACTCAGCAAAGGCAACATCACCTATCACATCAATCCGACCGGCAACTTCGTGGTCGGTGGA
>JANPLJ010000912.1:0-11590 GCA_031426475.1 Pirellulaceae bacterium
GGCGATTCGGCACTTGGGTTGGGACAATGATCGCAAGTATCCTGAGCCAGAGACGCTATTTGACGACTTCGCGGGCCGCAGCAAAGCGATCAGCGATCATGACATGGGCATCGATCGAACGTTCACGGACTTGGATGCAAAGCTCGTAACCCCTACCAATATGACTGCCGAGCAGCTCAAGGAATGGAACGCCTACTACGAACCTCGAAACGAAGCGTTCCGCAAAGCGAACCTCTCTGGAAAAGACCTCGTTCGTTGGCGATACAATCGTTATATGCACGACTATCTCGCTTGTGTAAAAGCGGTCGATGAAAACGTTGGACGAATGCTGAAGTTCCTTGACGACGAAGGCTTGTCCAAGAACACAATCGTCATGTTTTCCTCGGACCAAGGATTCTACCTTGGCGAGCATGGATGGTTCGATAAGCGTTGGATCTTCGAAGAATCGGTCCGTAGCCCATTGATGGTTCGCTGGCCGGGTGTGACCAAGCCGGGCAGCGTCAATAAGAATATCGTCTCGCTACTCGACTTCGCCGAAACATTTCTGGACGTGGCGGGACTCAAGGTACCATCCGACATGCAAGGACGTAGCCTTGTTCCGCTATGCAAAGGTGAAACGCCGTCCGATTGGCGCAAGAGTCTTTACTATCACTACTATGAATTCCCTGTCCCCCATCGTGTACGACCGCATTACGGTGTGATCACCGACCGCTACAAGTTAGTGCACTATTACAAGCCAGACGTCGACGACTGGGAGCTACTTGACCGCGAGAAAGATCCTTTGGAAGTCAAAAACTTCTACAACGATCCTTCCTATGCAGCAACTGTCAAGGAATTGAGCGCCGAGCTTCAGCGATTGCGAGTCGAAGTCGGCGAAACTGGCGAACCACCTCGAAAGGCACACGGGAACAAGCCATTCGACAACGAACCGCAGGGAGCCGAACAACCCGTCAAAGGCAAGCAAGGTAAGAACGCGAAAAAACAGTTGGTACCTCAGTAATTCTACTGTCCCAATGCGTAGAGTTATACCGCAATCCGAAAAAACAGACTGTCGTAGCTACGTTCGCCAGAACGTGGCTGTAACTCAAAGCGGTTCACCACGTTCTGGCGAACGTGGCTACGGGCCATGAATACATGAATAATAGCGCCGACGGCTCACTTAAGTCCACGCCCCGTAGCCAAACTAGGAAATAACAAATAACAATGAAATTCAGTGCGTTTCTGATGCTTTCGGCGTTGGCTTTTTTCGCCAACACAACGTTTGCCCGAGACCCCTCGAAGCAGACAAACCTGATCTGGATCATGGCCGATGATTTGGGCTATGGCGATCTCGGTTGCTATGGACAGCAAGTGATCCAAACACCGCAGCTCGACAAGATGGCTCACGGAGGCTTGCGGTTCACACAGTTCTATTCGGGAGCCACGGTCTGTGCACCGTCGCGAAGTGTTCTGATGACAGGGATGCATCATGGTCATACTCGGGTTCGCGGCAACGCGGGCCAGAAAAACCCGATGGCACAGGCGCTGCGTCAAGACGATATCACGGTTCCAAAGGTATTAAAACAGGCTGGTTATCGAACTGCTCTCGTTGGGAAATGGGGGCTCGGTGATGTCGGGGCAGCGGAAACAGGTTTGCCGCGAAAGCAGGGCTTCGATGAGTTCTTCGGGTACTTGAATCAACACCACGCCCATAATCATTTCCCCGCCTTCCTCTGGCGAAACGAAGAGAAAGTCACGCTTCCCAACGTCGTAGTCCCCATTGGCGATAGCGGTGGTGGGTACGCGACGGATGCGAAAGTCTTCGCTGACGATCTGTTTGCTGAAGAGGCGATGAAGTTCGTTACCGAGAATCGCTCGCGTCCGTTTTTCCTTTATTGGAGCATGGTGATCCCGCACGCGAACAACGAACGGACCAAAGAACTCAAGAACGGCGCTCACGTACCTGACTTCGGACCGTATGCCGACAAAGATTGGCCAGACCCTGATCGCGGCCAAGCAGCCATGATTTCGCGACTCGATAGCTATGTCGGTCGCATGATGACAACTTTGAAGGAGACCGGATTGGCTGAAAACACGCTGGTTATATTTACGAGCGACAATGGGCCCCACAACGAAAGCAATCATAACCTAAATCGTTTCAATCCCGCTGGGCCACTGACCGGCATCAAGCGAAGTCTTACCGACGGTGGTATTCGTGTTCCATGTATCGCATGGTGGCCAGGTACCATCCAATCTAACGTCGAATCAAAACATGTCGCCTATTTTGGAGATTGGATGGCAACCGCTGCGGAACTGGCAAAAACCAAAGGTCCAGAGGGTTGCGATTCGATCAGCTTCGTTCCGACGCTTGTAGGGCAACCAGACAAACAGGTCCCACACGAATTTCTTTATTGGGAATTTCACGAAAAAGGATTCAAACAAGCCGCGATTTATCAAGGTCGATGGAAAGGGATCCGCACAGGAGCTCCTAATGCTCCGGTCGTTTTGTATGATCAACTTACCGACATTGGGGAGAAGACGGACGTCGCAGCGGAGCAACCAGAAATCGCTGCCAAGATCGGTGCCTATCTCGCGACGGCCCGTTCAGAATCCGCCGACTGGCAGCCCGATTGGAAATCGTCGAACTAACCCTCGAAGTCCCCTCCATGATTTTGAGTAAGATTATCGATCTCTAACGAACTGTTCGGGATCTAGCTTCGCACCTTTTCAAGATTCGCGGTCTCCTTCCATTCGCCGTCTCCTTCAATTCGCCGTCTCCTTCAATTCGCTGTCTCCTTAAATTCGCTGTCGATCGGTTCATCCAAAATATTGCCTTCACTATAATCCACCATCCACACCTTCCGTACTTCTAGCCACTTGGAGACTCAACGTGCCCTCCGTCTTTTTTCACCGTCCGTTCATCTGCTTTGCCATCATCAGTTGTGGGCTTGCGAGCAGTTTTGCTCGTTCCATCGTCGCAGTGGAAAAGCAGCCCAACGTTCTATTCTTGATCTCCGACGATCTCAACAACATGTTGGGATGCTACGGAGACAAGCAGGCCAAGACGCCGAACATCGATCGACTGGCGGCGCGTGGCGTGCGATTCGATCGATCATATTGTTCGTTCCCACTATGCGGCCCCAGCCGCAATTCCATATTGACTGGGCTTTATCCCAACAGCACCGGGATCTTGGCGAACTCGCAGATTTTTCGACAGACGATCCCGTCACAGCAAAGCCTCCCTCAAGTCTTTCGTCTCTCAGGTTACTTCGCAGCCCGAATCGGGAAACTTTATCACTACAACGTACCCAATTCTATCGGTACGAACGGACACGACGATCCAGGTTCATGGGAACTTGAATTGAACCCAGCTGGCGTCGATCGAATGGCAGAAGAACAAAACATCTTTTCGTTAACACCCGGTCAGTTCGGCGGTACGCTGAGTTGGTTGGCTTCCTCGAAAAGCGACAAGTTCCACACCGATGGAATGAACGCCGAAGAAGCCGAATGGGTACTGGAACGTTGCGCTAAGCGAAAAGACCGTCCATTT
Organism: Pirellulaceae bacterium; assembly: GCA_031426475.1. GTDB lineage: Bacteria > Planctomycetota > Planctomycetia > Pirellulales > Pirellulaceae > JAIYDQ01. The sequence goes on from JANPLJ010000912.1 coordinate 3,530, forward strand.
TTTCTTGCCTTTGGCTACTTCCGTCCGCACACGCCCTATGTTGCACCGAAAGATCCTTACTTTGGTTGGTATCCCGAAAAGGATATGCGAGTCGTTCCGAATATCAAAGAAGATCAAGCCGACATTCCGGCTGCGGGACTGGGTAGTTACAAAAAAGAGCAAGACCAACTCACCGATGATCTTCGGCGTCAAAGCTTGCAGGCTTATTACGCAAGTATCAGTTTTATGGATGCCCAGGTAGGTAAGGTTATCGACGCACTCGATCGTTTGGGGCTCTCTGACAACACGATCGTTGTGTTCACTAGCGATCACGGATATCACACCGGCGAACATGGACTATGGCAAAAAATGAGCTTGTTCGAAGAGAGCGCTCGAGTACCTATGTTGATCGTCGCACCCGGTGTTGCCGCAAAAGGTACCGTCGCAAAATCTCCTGTTTCGCATATCGATATCTTTCCAACACTCACAGAGCTTTGCGGTATAAAAGCGCCGTCCAATATTCAAGGGCAAAGTCTTGTCCCGATGTTGAAGGATCCCAATGTTGTGGGTCGCGGCTGGGCGATCACGCAGGTAAGTCGGGGCGGCGGGAAAGCCCGAGCGACCGTTACCAAGGATGTGAGCTCGGATGGCAAGAGCTATTTCGGTTACAGTCTGCGGACACCGCGATGGCGATACACTGAATGGGACCAAGGGAAGCAAGGTCGAGAACTCTACGACCATGATGCAGACCCCAACGAAATTACGAACCTAGCCGACAAACCAGAACACGCAGCCACCGTCGCCGAACTCTCAAAACAAGTTCAAATCGCCGCCAAAGCGACGTTTCCGGAATCGGGAATAACGCCTGAAATCAAGACAGGCTTGTGGGCACCGAATTTAACGAATCCATAACCTTGATAGTGCGTGACAGCCATGATTTTACCAGTTTGTTTAGCCGAAGTTATGGCTAATTTTTTCGGCACTTCTCGCCGATCGCCGGTATCTGGTTCCCAGGCTCCTGCCTGGGAACCCAATGAATTGCAGGCTCTGCCTGCCGTTGCGCCGTTGGATGCAGGTCGATACGGGAGGCGGAGCCTCCAAGACAGTGCTTTCCCAGGCTGGAGCCTGGGAACGAGCCGAGTCGTACCGGCGATCAGCGAGAAGTGCCGTTTTTTCTCGTTGCTGTTAAGTCTGATCGTCGTCTACAACGCGCAAACCATCGCCGCTGAAAAACCCAACATCGTTCTGATCGTCAGCGACGATCAAGGCTACCCAGATCTTGGCTGCATTGGTACGACCCCGATCATTACGCCCCATTTAGATCAGCTTGCCGCTGAAGGGACGCGGGCGACGAGCTTCTATGTCACCTGGCCAGCTTGTACGCCATCGCGGGGTAGCATTCTGACCGGTCGCTTTCCTCAGCGTAACGGCCTCTACGATATGGTTCGCAATGATATGGTGAACTACGGCCATCGTTACTCGCCTGAAGAATACGCCGTATCGCCTGAGATGACGCTCGGTTTAGATCCTAAGGAACGGACAATCGGCGACATGTTGCGTACTGCCGGTTACGTGAACGGTGTCGTCGGAAAATGGGACATGGGTCAAGCCAAACGTTACCTGCCACTCCAACGCGGTTTCGATTTTTTCTATGGCCATGGCAACAATGGAATCGATTACTACACACACGAACGATATGGAATGCCTTCGTTGTTTCGTGGGAACGAGCGTACCCAAGAAGACAAAGGTACTTACGTGACGAATCTTTTTGAGCGTGAGGCGTTGGCATTCATCGAAAGCAACATAAACAAAAAGCCGTTCTTCCTGTATTTGCCATTCAACGCTCCGCATGGCGCGTCAACTTTAGCGGAGGATAACGGTGGAAAGAAACCAGGCGTGCAAGCTCCGGAAGCTTACACAGCGCTCTATCAGAACAAAGTGAAGGACGAAAAGCTGAGAGGTTACTATGCAGCGGTTTCTCGCATGGACGAAGCCATCGGACAATTGCTGAAATCGATTGACGAGGCTGGTCAGAAAGGGAACACGATCGTTCTGTTCTTGTCTGATAATGGTGGGAGCGGCAATGGTGGAAACGATCCTTTGCGAGGTGCAAAATCATCGATGTGGGAGGGCGGCTTGCGAGTTCCATTCATTATGCGCTGGCCCGGCAAAGTTCCCGCTGGGAAGGTAACCGATGAGTTTCTTACATCGCTTGAGATCCTTCCAACATTGCTTTCCGCGACGGGAGCCACAAAGCCTGCCGAAATTGAGCTTGACGGCTTCGATATGCTACCCGTCCTTCGCGGCGAGCAGGTATCGCCCCGCAATGAAATGTATTGGCAACGTCGCAACGATAAAGCGGCTCGCTTCGGCAAATGGAAATGGATCGATTCAGCGAAGGCCAAAGGGCTATACGATCTGAGTTCCGATCTCGGTGAGACCAAGGATCTCTCTCGAGAAGAGCCCGAGATTGCGAAAATGATAACGGACCGCTTCGAAACATGGCAAAAGGAAATGAACGCCAGCGATCCAAGAGGTCCCTTCCGAGACTTCTGAGACGCTGTCGCATCCCTTCCTTAAGTCCCTTCTTTCCCTCGCATCCCCGCAACCTGTTTCGAACCTCGCGAATTCGCTACAATGTTCCGTCTAAGTCGTTAGCCGAAGTCGTCAGACTTCGGACGAATCGCATTGGACGTTGCGTTTTGGGCCACATCCGAATTCTGACAAATTCGGCTACCTCGTACTGACGCGAGCGAGAGCACAGAGTTCGCTTCGGATTGCAATACAGGGAGGTTGTTGGATTTGCCGAAAATCGATACCACGCTCGTACGTTCGCTTTCTGCGAGCATTTTGCTTTGGGCAGCGTTTCCGCCATTGAATTGGTGGCCGCTGGCTGTCGTCAGCGTTGCAATTTATCTCTCGATGATCTATCCAGAACGTCGGCTCACGCGTCGAGAATACTTCTCAATCTGGGTTGGCGCGAGCCTTTGTTGGCTGGGACTGCTTCAAGGAATTCGGCTCGCGTTCTGGCCGTTGTACGCAGGTTGGATCGCGCTTTCGCTTTATTTGGCGGTGTACATGATAGCCTTCGTCGGTCTGTCGCGCGTCTTGGTCCATCGCTGGCGTTGGCCGCTGACGTTAGCTGCTCCGTTGGCTTGGATGAGTCTCGAGCTGGCTCGTGGGTACATCATTACCGGCTTTTCAAGTTGTTTACTTGGACATGTCGTCGTGAAGCATCCAGTCCTTATTCAGATTGCAGCCCAGCTAGGAGCATACGGCATTAGCGGCTGTTTGGTTTTGCTCGGCGTTGTTTTGTACTTCGTTTGCGGTTCTTACCGTTGGCTATCGAACGCAAACTCCGTGGATCGATCGTCAGCTTCGACATCACTATTTCGCCAGCACTTCTGGCAAATTCTGATCGCAACGTTCGTTCTCATCTCCGTCGTCGGATACGGAGCTTGCGAGGTCTCGAGATCGACGCAGATATCCAACCGAACACCTCTATTCACTGCTGCGTTGATTCAAGAGAACACGCCGACCATTTTCGATATGGATCCGGAACGCAGTCGAGAGCGCAGTGTCCAGGCTTGGGACAATTATCTTGATCGCACTCGCCTTGCCGTCGATGCGGTGACCGACTTGGACTTGATCGTCTGGCCTGAATCTGCGTTTACTCGAACGAGTTCAGTTTTTGACTGGGACCGTTCACGAACGCTTCCGGCCGTGCTCGTCGAGGAAGGGGCTGACGTAAGCCGGCTGGAGCAAGTTGTCGATTGGTCCAAAGAGGAGCTCGATGAAAAAGTATCACGCGTATTTCAAACTCTTGATGTATCGAAAGATAACGGCCATCTTCCCTACCTTCTGCTTGGCAACGATGTCATTCGAATTCGCGGCGCAGACTTCGATCAATTCAATGCAGCGCTGTGGGTTACACCAGACGGAAAGTTGTTGGACTACTACGCCAAACAGCACTTAGTCATGTTCGGCGAGTATATTCCGATCGCAGCGTATTTTCCGACGACCTGTCGAAGCTTAGGACTTCCCAACGTAAGTGCCGGGGATCGACCGGTAAGCTTTGAAATCAAGGGAAAAGCTCGCATCGTGCCGAGCATTTGTTTCGAGAACGTTTTACCGCACGTCATCCATCGCCAAATCCGTGCCTTGGAACGACTGGATCAATCGCCAGACGTCATGATCAACATCACCAACGACGGATGGTTTCGCGGGTCGAGTATCTCGGATCATCATTTTGCAAATGCGACGCTAGCCAGCGTCGAGAACCGTCGACCGATGTTAATTGCCGCCAATACGGGGCTTTCCGCTTGGATCGACGGCGGTGGGAATCGAATGGTGGTGTCGCCTCGCTTGAAGGGGGATTACATAATCGCTCAGCCCAAACGCGATGGTCGCTGGGGGCTGTGGCAAAAGGTAGGCGATTGGCCCATGCGGCTCGTTACCGCGATTTGTTTTCTCTTCTGGGGCTCGTCTTTTTTCTCGCGACGAGCATGAGCCTTGGTCGAGCTTTGTTTTGATATCGACGTACGCCCTTGCAGTTGGGCTAAAGTTTGCCCGAGAATCCGCACGTTTGCTTCAAAAAATTGAGATGCTGGCCAGTAGAAATTCGGGCACAAAGGTTGTTTCAATGCCGAAATTGTTCGGTCTCGTTGCCGAGCATTTGACGGAGAGAGTCGAGATTGGCTTGTTCGTCGAAAAAGCTTTTGGCAGAAACGGCGAGTCCGGCGACAGCTGTTGAACGAAGCGTTCCGTCTGACGTCTTCTGTTGCAACTGGAACTTGCCGTCGACGTGAACGTATTGCTCGACAGTCGAACGGTCGGCGTCGACGATCCAATATTCCGCGACGCCGTTGGCTTCGAAATCTTCGTATTTGACACCGCGATCGCGAGATTCCGTAGATTCGGAAAGGACTTCGACAATCAAATCGGGAATCGGAAACTTCATCGTGTCGTCGGTGAATAACGAAGACTTGGTGTTCGAAAAGAACACCACATCCGGTTCGTAGTCGTTGCGTGGGAAGACGCAAAGGCATTTTTCGGACATGACGGTACCGATCTGGCGAGCATCCACGTACCCGCTTAACAAGCGGGCAATCCAGAGGGTGACTTTCAAATGACGGCTTCTCGCCGGGGAATGCAAGACAACTTCGCCGTCAATGAATTCGATCTTTTGCTCGGGAGTCATATCACGATAGAAACTCAGCCGCTGAAGCTTTTCCGCTTCAAAATCCGAATGCAGCTTGGCTAAAGCTTGTGGAAGCTGCGGCGAATGCTTGAGGGATTGAATGAGTTGATCGACGTTCGACATGCTTCTATCATAATTGAAAGCGAATGATGCAACTACCGTCGACTTAGCGTAGCGTCGCCCTCCCGATTGTGGATCCGTTGCAGTTTGATGCCTACGGGACTCTTTCGAAAGTGGGAAAGCCTCTGGGATAGAAGTGTGCCTGTCACACCGCTAATTGCCTAATTGCTGGATTTCGCATGAAATAGGAGCCTCGAAACGCGTAAGTTATTGGTGTATCGGAACTTTCAGAGGCGAATCGGGTTTTGAATAAGCGCGAATCACGGTTTTGAGGCCGTGTTTGTTCGCGAAAATGATTTGTACTAGTTACAATGGTAGGACTAGTCTTTTCCCCGCCCCTTTTTGTCGATTCTAGCCCCAACTGAGGCTTCCATGCTGACCTTTCCGCTTCGCAAAATCCCTTCCCGCCCGGCTCGGTGCCGGGCCGGGAGAATCTGGTGGATTGTTTTGATCCTGATTCTGATACCGGTGCTAAGCGTTTACGGATGGATGAAATTCCAGGGAGCCGCGTTTTTCGGACCAAACGATGACGATCGTCCGATGACCGAAGTCGTCACGCGAGGGCCATTTGACCATATCGTTCTTGAGCAAGGCGAAATCGAGAGCAGCAGCAACAACGAAGTGAAGTGCGCGGTGAAGAGCCGCGGCTCGTCGGGAACACCGATCATCTCCGTTTTACCGGAAGGGACTTTGGTAAAGAAAGGTGATCAGATCTGCGTGCTGGATAGCTCGTCGCTCGAGGATGAATTAAAAACACAACGTATCGTCGTCAGCAATGCAGAAGCCCTGGTAATTAGCTCGGACGCTGCACTCAAGCAGGCCGAAATCGCTCGTCAGGAGTATCTTGAAGGTACATATCTCACGGAGCGCAAAGCGATTCTTAGCGAGATCGCACTCAATCAACAAGCCCTCCGGACAACCGAACTGTCGTTGGCAAGTGCTGAACGTCTGGCTGCGAAAGGTACATTGAAGTCGCTTCAAATCGAAGCCGAGCAGTTTTCGGTACTCAACGCACGCAATAACCTCGATGCCGCCCAAGGGCGTCTGCGAGTCCTAGACGAGTTGACGAAGGCGAAAATGTTAGTGCAGTTTGATAGTACGATTGAGACCGCCAAGGCAAAACTCGCCTCCGATCAAAGCACGTTGGCATCGGAGAAGGACCAGTTGCAAGAAGTCATCAATCTAGTCAAGGCATGCGACATCCGAGCCCCCGCCGACGGCCAAGTCGTCCATGCGAATCGCTACAGCAGCCGGGGTGGTGGCGCCGAGTTCGTGGTTGAAGCCGGTGCAATGGTGCGCGAACAACAGACGATCATTCTCCTTCCTGATCCGAGCAAGATGCAAGTCAAAGCGAAAGTCAACGAGTCGCGGGTTACTCTGCTTCAAGAAGGCATGCCTGTACGAATTAAAGTCGGAGCCGTTACCGACGAGCTGAATGGCCGGGTAATCAAGATCAACAAATACGCTGAACCGGGTGGTTTCTTCTCGTCTTCGGTGAAAGAGTACGCGACCTACATTCAGATTATCGATCCGCCGCCTACCATACGCACTGGGATGACCGCTGAGATCCGCGTTTTCGTCGAGCAGATTCCCGATGCCCTGCAGATTCCTGTACACGCGATTTACGAGACCAAGGGTCACCACTTTGCACTCAAAGAACTTCCAAACCGCGAATGGGAAACCGTCGAGGTGAAAATCGGGGCGACCAACGAGATGTTCGTGACGATCAACAAAGGACTCAATGAAAACGACGCCGTCGTCCTCAATCCTCGCGCTCACCTCGACAAGATGAGGCTCCCAGAAATTGAAGAGGTAACCGATCGAGAAAAACTAGCAGCGCTTGCCAAGATGCCGCTCGAAAAGGGTGTTGCCGATGGACCCTCGGGTGGATCAAGAGGCGCTGGCGGCAGTAATCCGGCGGCCGCCGTGGATGCGATTATGACCCGAGTCGATACCAACGGCGACGGCAAGATTTCGAAAGAAGAAGCGGCTGTAGATGAACGGATGTCGTCGTCGTTCGCTGCCAACGATAAGAACAGCGATGGAAGCGTGGACAAAGCCGAGCTTCTCGCAAGCATCGCAGCGCGTGCCGGCAAGAAGGGCAGCTCGTCTAAAGGTGGTGGCTCGAAAGAAGGTGGCGGCGGACCACCGCGTGGTGAAGGCGGCGGACCGCAAGACGGCGGCGTTGGTGGGCCTCGGTCTGCGGAAGGAACTTAGACCGATGAAGTATGCTTGTCGCTGTTGCGATTTAAAAAAAGAGTACGTTCTCAAGAGTGAAACCGTTCGAGCTCTTCGAAGCGTTACGTTCGATGTCCCGGAAGGCGATTACGTCGCGATCATGGGGCCTTCGGGATCCGGTAAGAGTACGCTGCTCAATATGCTGGGATGCCTTGATAAGCCAACATCCGGTTCGCTGCTTCTGGGTGAAGATGATGCCGCCAAAATGAACGATGACCAATTGGCCGAGATTCGTTCGCGTCGAATCGGTTTTGTTTTCCAGTCGTACAATCTGATTCAACAATTGACCGTCGTTGAAAACATCCAAGTACCTTTGATTTACCAAGGTCGCCTCGGTCGCAAAGAACAGCAACGATGCCGCGAATTAGCCGCAATGGTTGGATTGGGTGATCGACTTTCGCATCGACCAGCTCAATTGAGCGGTGGCCAGCAGCAACGTGTCGCCATCGCCAGATCGCTCGTCAACGATCCCTATTTTATTTTGGCTGACGAACCAACTGGGAACCTCGATTCGCACACGACCG
>JANPLJ010000913.1:0-6247 GCA_031426475.1 Pirellulaceae bacterium
ATGCGGCTCGGCATGCGCAGCCTGCAGTTCGATCGCGATTTTGTCTTGTTGAAAGCGTCGCTTCTGTTCGAGAACGGCGATCTTGCCTTGCGAAGCTTGAATTTTCCCGCGAGCCTTGCGACGCTGGTACGGAACTTCACCGACGAGCCCCGCCTCTAGTTCAAACGGGCTCTTATCACGCAGGCTCGACGCCGGAGCGCCCGAGTCCTGAGAGCCTTGGATAGTAAAGTCGACTTGAGGAAGCAGTTGGTTACATGCCAATTGGAGATCCCAACGAATCAGTTGGATCTCGAATTCGATCAACTGCAGTTCGGGACGTCGTGAAAGCGCGCCCGCGAAATCTTCATCGAACGAGTTTTTTGGGAGTTCGGGGACGGGACTGAATCCGCTGGGGAGCCAATCCGGCGAGGGAATCAACGGGTTGCCGACTTCGTCGCGCAGAAACAGAGAAAGTTTGGCACTTGCTTGCCAATACTTCAATTCCGATTCCGCAACCTTTCCGCGTCGTTCGGCGATCAAAGAGTTGTTGACAACAATATCGATCCGGTTGCCAACCCCGGCACCGGATAGTTGCCGGAGCTGCTCGCCTCGAACCTCGGCGAGCGCGAGCAACTGTGACTGCGAACGAAGAATGACACCCGCTCCGAGCCAAGACCAATAAGCGTTGGAAGCCTCCTGGGCCGTCATGAGCAAGTTCGACTGTACTTGAGGATCGACGGCTTGTCGTCGTAGGTTGGCTTGGAATAGCTCGACGCGTTGAGCATCGATCGCGCGGCCTTGAAGCAAGGGCTGAGTGAGTCCAACTGAAAATTCTCCGCCATCGTTCGTTTCTCGCTCTTTATACCAAGGCTGAAACGATCCGCGACCAAGTCGATAGTCAGCCGATAAGTAACCGCCCCACCAAAGCTGGCGGGCGGCGCCTAGTCCATGTCGATAGGTTTCATAAAAACCGATCGGCGCGTTCAGCGTGTAGCCTTGGAGCTTGGTATCGTAGGCACCCCACGCGGCAACTTGTTCCCCCCCCGCAATGCTAGCTTGCAATCTCGCTTGCTCGATCACCGGGAATGCTCGGTAGACCGATGCGATGACATCCGACAATGAAAGGCTCGGGTGATTGAGAGCGATTTGCGATTCGGGCAGATAGAGGGGGACTTGCGCAGAATGCGAAAGCCATCGTTCGTCTTTCAGCAACGCGTCGCTAACCTTAGGATCGAAGACCCCCGGTTGAGCGATCGGCGAATCGACCTTCTCAGGAGCGGCAATATCAGGCGCGACGGTAACCGTCGCGGGTAAACTTGTTTCTTGCCCCAAAAGCCGTGCTGACGATGCTAGCAATCCAATTCCCAGAAGGCATTGCCTGGCAATACTATTTCGGAAGCTTCGGCTTCTTAACGTCATCCTTTTTGTCGTCGGCAGAACCGCCCGACGGGTTTTCGATGATCGGTGGGAAGCCATTTAACTGACGCCAAATTTCGTATCCGAGCGGAACGGTGCGAAGCAATACCCAGCCATTAGCGCGTACGCCTTGACGAAGATATCGGTTATCCGGCCACGGAACTTGCGTTTGGTCTTCCAGATCAGGGGTTACAAAGACAAGGAAGTTCCCTTTTCCATCGTCGCTTGGATTCAGGCTATTCACGCGACCACCGAACGTTCCGACGGCGATGCTCGGCCAGCCGACCCATTGGATTGCTGGCCATCCTTGGAATTGCAAGCGAACCTCGTCGCCGACGTGCACCAATGGGCTATCGTTTCCGGCGATCATCAGTTCGACAGCTAGCTCAGATGTGTCAGGAACGACCGTGAAAAGCGTATCGCCTTTCTTGACAGTATCGCTTCCCGAGTTGATCTGTAGCGACTGAATGACTCCCGTGCGCGGTGAAACGACTTCCAATCGCCCAAGCTGCCCCAGTTTAACTCCAAGTTCTTGGATCTCTTTTTCGACTTCGGTGAGTTTTTGAAGTTCAGTTTGAAGCTTGTTGCGGCTTTCGTTGTTCTTGATATCCACCTCTTGGCGTTTGCTTTCAAGAGCTTCTTCTTTGCCGTTGAGCAATTGAAATTGCTCTTCAACTTTCTGTTCAGCGTTCTCCACTTTCTGCTTGGCTGCCTGCTCTTCGGCGAAAGCCTCACGCACGTCCAATTCCGATTTCAGACCGGCGGGAAAAAGCTCTTCGACGCGCTTGAGCTTGAAGAGCTTGGCTGCATACTCGGCTCGCAACTCTTCGACGTAGGCTTTGTCCTGTTTCCATTTGGCGCGTGCAGCTTCAATGCCATTTAACTCCGACCGAATATCCGCTTCGCCCGAAAGCTTTTGGCGGTCGACATTCTCGGTAGCATTTGCGACGGCTTGTCCGATTTGAAGCTTCTTCGTTTCAACCTGTACCAGTTGGGCTTTGACCTGATTGATCTCCTCGGGAGCAAACGGCGCAAGACGCATCACGATTTCGCCCATCGAGATCAACGAACCTTCTTGTAATCCAGGTTTGATCCATTCGATGACACCGTCGTTACTCGCAGCAACCGTTTGGGGTCTCTTTTGTGGATCGCGGGCAACGACGCGCCCTTGGCCGCGCGACGACTGCTGCCACGGAACGAAAATCAACGCTACCCCCCCAATGCACATGAGGAGGAACGTCGCGCGAGCTAGCCACCGTGCCAACCACGACGAGCGAACGAGATACAGGGCAGGAAACGACGCTCCAGTCGATTCACTGGGGATCTTTCGATGGAGCGAATCCGAGTTCGCCCGCGTTGCGATGGAAGAGTGTGAAGCCATACCCTAGTGCCGTTCCTTCAAGCGAAATTCCTTGTCAGCCTGCCGAATGATCTTTTGATCGTGGGTGGTCACCAGCAATGTCCACGGCATTTTTGCATCGCGCAAGCGATCCCAAATCCGATAACGAAGGTCGCTTGGTAAGGAATCGAGCGCCCAGTCGATCAGGAGCGCACGCGGACGAATCACGATGGCTCTGGCGAGCACGATCCGCGGCAATTGATCTTCACAGAACGGATAACCACCCGTCTGCATTCGCGTATTCAAACCGTTTGGGAGACTCAGTAATTCTTCCCATAGTTCCACGATATCGAGTGTCTCACGCAATTCAGCATCGGAAATCCCCGAGCGTCCAAGGCGAATATTCTCGGCGATCGTCCCTGTGAAAAATTCGGTGGGTCCCGCGTAGCCAACCAGCGAGCTATCCGCGAATCGAATGGCGTCGCGTGCTTCCAAGCCGCCGATTTCGATAAAACCTGCTTCGGGCTGCACTAACCCCGCGATCGCTGGAAGAATCATCGAATCGGCAGCTCCAACCGATCCGGCAATGGCGATGCGATCGCCGGCGTTCGCCATAAAGCTTCCGATCTCAACAGGATGCTGCGAAGCTTGATCGCGAACCGATAGGCCCTCGACCCGAACAGCAACCGCTCCTTTGCCGATATCGATTGCTACGCTTGGAGGATCGACGACAAGATCCAGGAGATGGCCAACTTTGTCGGTCGCCGACATGAGATCATAAAACGATTCGATGATCTTACCGCTTTTCGCAAAGGCGCCGACAATAACGCCGACGACCAACTCTGCCGCGACCAACTGACCGAGCGTTAGTTGATTGTTGATCACCAAGTAGCCCCCCAACGCATAGAGCGAGGTCAGCGCGAGTGGAAGCAGCAACAACGCAAAGATGATTTGTCGAATGAGGACAAGAAAGTGCTTGCGTCTTGCAGCCAGATAGTCGACCGTCAATCGATTGGCTCGATCGACACAAAAATCCGAACCACCGTGCAATTTAAATGCGGTTGGGCTGGCGATGACATCTTGAAGCCAGTGAGCGATAGAGTACTTTACAACTGACTCTTGGATAGCTGTGCGAACACCTCCGCGTCCTAGAAGGTATGTGATAAGAGTCATGCACAGGATCAGCACGACGTCAAAACCCAGCAAATACGGATGATAGAATGCCAACAGGAGCGTTCCGATTAACGTTTGCATCACGATCGTCACGCCATCCAGCATGATGCTTGCGGTCGACTTTTGGATAGTCATGATATCAAAAAATCGATTCACGAGCTCGGGACCGTGAGTGCCTTCCAAGGTCGAGCGATTGACATTCGGTAGTCGATGGGCAAGGTCACCGACGATTCGAACGAAGAAACGACGTTGCATCAATTCCACGACGATAATCTGCAAGAGCTTGAAGGCGCTCGAGAGAAAGAGAACTCCCAACAGCACCATCGAGAGAACAAAGATGGGTTGAAAGCTGCGTCCGAATCCGATTGTGTTGACAAGAACCTCGATCGTTAAAGGCGTTGCGAGGCCCAAGATCACCGAGACGAAGCTGAAGATCGCGATCGAGAAGAGGTCACTTGATTCGTAACTGAACAGCGCCATGATCCTTCGCAAAGGCGACAGATGCGATCCATGATGGGAATGGTTGGCGTTGTGGTTGTGACTTGAATGCCCCGCCGACGAACTGGAAAAACTTTGGTTCGAGGCAGCGTCCTTTAGCAGAGCGGGCTGAACAAGAAACCAAGTGTACTCGTTCTGCTTTGCCAGCAGCTGCTTTACCTCATCACGACTGAGCATTCGCGGCGCAATCTCGTCGACAATCTCAACCGCCGACACGCCGCGTCCACCGAGCGATTCAAAAATCCACCACGATTCGTTGCTCGTGTTGGTGTTGATACCTACCAGACTGAATCCGTCGGCCATCAGATTCCAGGCGTCTGAAAATGTCACTTCGATGGGAGCCAAACGAATTCGAAACGCTCGGGTTGCTCGCATCAACCAAAGTTTCAATGTGTCGACGGATGGTGGCTCCGTTTTGGGAGAAGTCAGCGTCAAAGTGCGTTGGATCTCGCTTCGTTCCACCGGTACGTGCAACCTCAGCCCCAAACTCTGGATGAGCAAGGTCATTTGCCGCCAATTTTGCTCATGGTGGCCGACGGCGTTTGCGGGTAGTTCACGTTGCATAAGGTCGGTCTCGACGCATTCACTTGGGATCCACCAGGAATCCCGGGTTTTTTCCGGCTTCTTGACGCTATTCAGGCTACCCCGTAGCCGGATTCGTCAGAATCCGGACGAAGAGAGAAAGACAAACCCATCATTGGCGATCGAGGGTTCGTCCGAAGTCTGACGACTTCGGCTACAAGCTTATTCTTCATTTTCGGCAACCTCGACACCCGTTCACGCTGATTTTTCTCAATCAAGGACAATCCGATTGTTTGATTCGAAGAAAAGCAAGGTAAGATGGAGCCCATCGCAGACTTTGCCGGTATCCGCGATTGTCCCGCGTTTCGTCTTTTCCTATGGTGATTCAATGCATTGTTGGCGAACCCGAAATCGACCAAAGTGCCTTCGTTCTGAAACGCCGCGCTCGGCTTTTACGCTTGTAGAGCTGCTGACAGTTATATCGATTGTCGGTGTTTTAATGGCTTTGATTCTTCCTGCAATCCAAGGTGCTCGCGAAGCTGCCCGACGTTTACAGTGCGGAAGTAGCATGCGGCAGATGGGCGTCGCCTTGCTGAATTACGAACTGGCTCACAACGAGTTCCCAGCGGGCGCGAAAACTTCGGCAAAGCTCAAGCCTCAAGAAAAGTTTTTTTGGAGCGGGGCGATACTTCCGTATATGGAACAGTCAGTTTTGCGAGCATCGATCGATCCAGACCAGTCTTGGGAAACGCCGAATTCTCCGAATGCAAAAGCACTTCAAATTAGCATACCACTCTTTCGTTGCCCATCCGCCAACGCACCATTACGACTAGATGAAAGTGTAGTCGACCGTGTTCCAGGGACTTACCTCGCTTGTGCGTCAGGGCTAACCGGTCGCGAATCGGGCCCAGGCCCACTGGTTTCTGACTTGATTGAAACAGCAACCGTGACGCGCCCGCCGCCGGATGGGATTTCCTATGTGAATAGTCAGACTCGACAAGCCGATATCCTGGATGGTACGTCGACCACCGTGATGATCGGCGAGGCCCTTTTTTTGCCGGACGTAACAGGGCCGGACTTTCACAATATGCCCCAGCTGGTCGATCATTGGTTGATCGGTTCTCCTGGAGCAACCGAGAACGAAATTTCCGAAGCCCTTGCTTCCACGGCCAATCGAATCAATGCCTGGTTGATTAAGTCTTCCTTTATAGAAGATATCGAGTTAAGCTTTTCATCTCGGCATGTCGGTGGCGCGCACGTCCTCTATGCCGACGGGCACCTGCAATTCGTCGATCAGAATATCGACATGGAAACCTGGAG
>JANPLJ010000914.1:0-7673 GCA_031426475.1 Pirellulaceae bacterium
GTTGCCGTTGGCTTTTAGCCGCAATCGATGCAACGACGCCCGCCGCCTCGCCCATCGCAACCGCGTTGCCGGTAACACGATAGCTGGCATGCGCGATAAAGTCACCGCTGATACAGCGACTCCCCGGTACTCCGGGGAGAAGGGCCGGGGATGAGGGGGCATTGTTTCCAAGCGAATCGACCCCTCACCCCCCCGGCCCCCTCTCCCCGAAGACGGGGCGAGGGGGAGGACGATTCCTGTATCGATTCTTTACGACTTCACGTTAAACCTACACTATGATCGTGCGATAGCCTGATCTATTTGGCTCATCACATCCTCCGAAAGCATCCCTTGCATCGCCATCGCGGATACGATGATTTGCGATGGACGTTTTGCGCCGCAAAGAACCGTGGTGATGTTGGGTTGTCGCATGGTCCAATGGACAACCAGACGAGCAACTGTCCAGTCGTGATCCGTTGCAATACGCCTAAGTTCATCCAGCAGATCTTGAGCCCGCTGCCAAGCTTCACCTTGAAAAACGGGGTACGTCAAACGCTTGTCGGCGGGATCGAACACATGATCGCGACGCATCGCACCGGCCAGCAATCCTTTCATCAAAGGCCAGTAGCATGCGACGCCACAACCATGTTCCGCTAAGAATGGTTTTAGCGCCGTGATGGCGTCTTGTTGCAGCATGTTGAACGCGGGCTGCAGTACGATCGGTCGAATCACCATTGCGAAGCGACGAGTTTCTTCGAGCGACGCGTTGCTGAGTCCAACATAGCGAACGACGCCTTGGTCGCATAATTCGGCGAGCGCCTGGGCGCTCGCTTCGATTGGCGTGACGCCGTCTGGGCTATGAAGATAGAGTAAATCGATTCGATCGATCCCCAGTCGAAGTCGGATCTCTTCCGCTTGCTGTTTGAGGCGCTTTGGCGATGCATCCATGACTCGTGAACGGTCAGGCGCATAGTGCGTACCAACTTTGCTGCCGATGACGACCTGGTCCATGCAATGGCCAAGCGATTGTCGGAGCACTCGATCGCTTCGTCCATCATAGCCGTAGCTATAGGCGGTATCGAAGTGATTGACACCATGTTCCATGGCCGCCCGGATCGTCGCTTCGCTTTGGGCATCGTCGATCCCTAAGGAACTAACGCCCGCCATGGGCCAACAGCCAAGCGATACCGGGCTGATCCACAAGTCCGAATTGCCAAGTTGTCGCCGAGTTGTAATCGAATCTGGAGATTGGGGCATTTTATTTGGATCGGTTTGCTTGCAAAAATAGAACGAGAGTGGCCGACACTGCACAAAACCGCTCGCTGGCGTGTCGCGTTGAATTGTGGATAGTTAGCGATACCCGAGTTCTTCTACATTGTCTATAATACGACGTGCTAGCGACAGTTGCCTGTCGAGCGAAAAACGGATTGAATTACTCCTATGGGTGCAATTGCCTTTTGCTTGGACGACGTTTATTCTCAGCCTCGATCTTGATCGGATCGGTTCTCATTGCAATTGGCATGGATGCATGGCAACCGTTGCTGGATAGCCCTGGTTTGTGGTTGGTACCTGTCATGGCGTTCTTCGTTGGAGGTACGGCTTTGGAATTTGGTCAGCTTGCGAGCCGACAGGTTGCCATTCGGCCGATAGTTCCAATGATTTTCAGCCTAGTGTTGATCGCGATCGCGTCGATCCCAATTTTTTATCGCGCAGCGTATGGCGGAGTCTATCCTGCGGAATGCCCTGTCGGAATCTTAGGGTGGATCGGAATTGGAACAGCAACGATTTGTGGTCTTTCGGGCCTTTTGATGCTCCAAAGTTATTCCATGGGTGAATCCAAAGTAGTCGAACGGTGGGCTATTCTGACATTGATTCCGATTTACGCTGGAGGTCTAGGTGCGTTTTGGATTGCAATTCGGCTTTCCGGTGCTCCACTTCTGTCGTTGCTAATCTTGGTCGGGATCATCGCCGTTACGAAAATAACCGATGCATCGGCATATTTCGCGGGAAAATCCCTGGGGCGAACCAAGTTGTGTCCTTTGATTAGTCCCGGGAAGACTGTGGAAGGTGCGGTTGCAGGCATGCTCGCCGGCATGATTGCAGCTTGGTTATACTTTGCATGTCTCGTTCCCTGGATGCAACCTGCCGAATCGCCAAAGTTGCTTTGGTGGGGACCAATCGTGGTAGGGCTACTGCTGGGCATCGTCGGATTGATTGGCGATTTGATCGAGTCGGTTGTCAAAAGATCAGTTGGCGCAAAGGATAGCGGGAATCTACTGCCGGGACTGGGTGGTATTTGGGACGTAACGGATTCGCTGTTACCGACAACGGTTGTCGGATATCTAGGAATCATCGCTCATTGGATTTAAAGTAAGAAATATGTCCGAATCAACTTTGACGCTCTCTGATCCCGAAGTTGTGTTGCAGTTATTCGGACCGCAGGATTCGAACTTGCGTCAAGTTCGCAATCAATTGGGGGTAGCGATAACACATCGTGGCGGCCAGATTCGCGTTTCGGGCGACAGCGAATCGGTGCGTTTGGCCACCGAAATCCTGGAACGGTTGAAAGAAAAAGCTTACCGAAACGGCCATATCAGTCCGGAAGAAGTGGCCGAGCAACTGGGCAAAGTCACCGGCGTCAAGTCCATCGTCTCTATGAAAAGCGCTTCGGAAAAGCTTCCGAACGAGCGTGGGAATGGCGAGAAGATTTTGACTCAGGAGTACCGACAAGAGGTCGCTATTGGGAATCCGATTCGTCGGATCAAGCCGCGGACCGAAGGGCAGGCCGCCTACGTCGAGGCAATTCGCAAGCACGACATGACCTTCTGCATTGGACCGGCAGGATCCGGGAAAACCTATCTCGCTGTCGCTACAGCCGTCGAAGCACTTAAGGCTCGGATGATCCGAAAAATCGTTCTAGTCAGACCAGCCGTGGAAGCTGGGGAGAGTTTAGGGTATTTGCCGGGCGATTTACAGGCAAAGTTGAATCCATACCTAAGACCTTTGTTGGATGCCATCAATGAGATGGTAGACTATGATCATGTAAAATACCTTATGGAGCAGGATACGATTGAAGTGATCCCGCTAGCTTACATGCGAGGGCGAACGCTCAATCATGCCTTTATTATTCTCGACGAAGCTCAGAATTCGACCGTCGCTCAAATGAAAATGTTTTTGACGAGAATGGGTGAAGGGTCAAAAGTCGTCGTCTCAGGCGACGTTTCTCAGGTCGATCTGCCGCCGGGCGTTACGAGCGGACTTCGCGATGCGGCCCAACGACTTCAAGGCATCCACGAGATCGCCTTTATTCGACTGAACGAGAGTGACATTGTTCGCCACTCGTTAGTGAAAAGTATTGTCAAGGCTTATGACGCTCCAGGCGGAGCGATAGGCCCAACTCCTCGGAATGATGACCGATAATCGTATGTCTACGAATTCGACGGTACGCACACGCAGTGAGCGAGTCGCGACAATTCAAGTCGATACGTTTTGGAGCAACATCTGGGATCACCTTTTCCAGCGTGCGACTTTACTTCGTGTTGGTATCGCTTTCCTAGCAGCGATCTTGATTGCGGTCGCGTTGAAGGCTTGGAATCCCCCGTTTTCGTATCATCAAGGCTATATCCCTCCGCGATCGATTGTCGCGAGGGTCTACTTCGAGATGATCGACAAGAGCAAGACCGAGTCGTTGAGAGCTCAGGCGGCTCGCGAAGTGATCTGTTTATACGAAAACCGCAATCAGCCGATCGCACAGCTTCGCAATGGAACGAAGAATCAGATTCTCCTTTTGCGAGGAACGACTAGTTTTTCGGACCTCACCATTGAGCAACGCGACGCGTTAAATAAATTTTTGCCAACGAATGAAGCCGAGCCGAGCTTATCGCCACAAGATGCGCTGTCGGCGATTCAATCGCTCCTGGGAGAAGAAAGTCAGATCGAACGACTGGATCTGGTCCTCCGAGCGATCCTCGCGCCGATCGAAGAAACCGGATTGATTAAGGGCTTGTCGCACAAAATCGAAGAAGGTAATCAAGCATTTATACGAGTCTTTGAAAGTGGACAAGAATCCAAAGCGGTCGATGTAGAAGTTTCACGAGTCCGTATGGCGGAAGTTAGTGTCACGCTCCGCGAGACGATGCTACGAGACTTTCGACGCGAATTCAATAAGCCCGAAGCAGAAGTAGTCGCCGGTCTGATCAGCAATTTCATTCAGAGCAAGTTGACCGAGACGCTAACCCTCCGCGAAGATCTTACGCAGGTTGCCCGCAGTCGAAAAGAAAAAGAAGTCCAGCCCGCGAAGTTTGTCTACTTTCCTTCCAAGACGACAATGGTGGAAGGCGGCAGACCGCTCAAAGCAAACGATATTGAAATTCTTCGAGCAGAGTATGGATCGCTGCTTAACCAACAGAGCTGGGTAGAATATGTCGTACGCTTATCGGCATTCAGTGGAATGTTGGTTGCGCTTTATCTCTTGTGTGGACTTTTCTTTCACTATCAGTTCGATCGCTCTTTGATCACTGATACTTGGAAGCTGACGAGGCTGCTCGGCCTGTCTTCCGTTTGCATGATTTTAAGCAGTCTCATGTCGCTCGATCCGTGGCGAGCGGAATTGATTCCGATCGTTGTATGCGCCGCAACGGCGACGATCGCCTATGGACGCAATGTGACTTTGGTATTGCTTGCTGCGTTAGCGTTGGGAACAACGCTTTCCCTGGGATTGGACCTTGCTGAATTCGTTGTGTTGATGTCGGCCGGTGCCTCGACAACACTCTTGCTTGGTCGCATTCGGACACGCACGCGCTTGATCTACGTTACGTCGGTCGCTGCGGTCGTTACGGCATTAACCACCATCGGTGTCGGAGCCATGGCCGGACAAATCAACGGCATCATGCACGAGACCGAGGCGGTACCGCTTATCGGGTTACTCGACCACAAGCAACCCGATCCGATCTTTGGGGATTGGGTTTTTCTGATGCAGCTACTGAAAGAATCTGGCCAGAACGCTCTCTATACCATTCTGGCGGGCCTGGTGATGACGGGATTGCTGCCTTTCGTGGAAAGAATTTTTTCTGTTCAGACCGATTTAAGTCTTTTGGAAATGGGGGATGCCAGCCATCCGCTACTTCGTCAATTAGCCCAGCGAGCCCCCGGTACCTACAATCACAGCATTAATGTGGCGGCGATTGCCGAAGCCGCTGCCGACAGCATCGGTGCCCACGGGCTGCTGACCCGAGTTGGAGCCTATTTTCACGATATCGGCAAGATGTTTAAGCCGACTTACTTCATTGAAAACCAGTCCCAAGGCGAGAATCGACACGCGACGCTTCAGCCAGCGATGAGTACGTTGGTCATCATCGCGCACGTCAAGGACGGGTCCGACTTGGCACGCCAACACCATTTACCGCAGCCAATTATCGACTTTATCGAACAGCATCATGGCACAACGCTGGTTGAATACTTCTACCGCAAAGAGGCGAAAAAGTTCGAAAACGACCCCGAGAGGGACGAAGTCTCCGAAACGACCTTTCGTTACCCTGGCCCAAAACCTCAAACGCATGAATCGGCGATCCTTATGCTGGCCGATGCGGTCGAAAGCGCGAGCCGAACCCTGGTGGAACCCACGCCGACTCGACTCCAAAACCTGATCGACCAAATCGCCATGAAACGGCTGACGGACGGCCAACTCGACGAATGCGGGTTAACGCTTTCTCAGTTGACAACCGTAAAACACAGTCTTCTAAAAAGCCTAACGGCGATATACCATGGTCGTATCAAATATACAGACCAGCAAACCGCGTAAAAGTTTTCTCCGAAACCGTGGCGGTCAACGTAGCCGAAGTCGTCAGACTTCGGATGAAGCTCGACACGCGATGCGAGTCGAGCCTCGTCCGGATTCTGACGAATCCGGCACCTCCAATCTAAAATCTCAAAGCAACGCGCATCCATGCAACTTCCCGTCCTCGATCCTTCATCACCATCCACGGCACCGCCGACACGCTCGGTCGTGTCGAACTTTCTCGACAATCTTGGTCGTGAAAACTGCGTGCCGACGGGGCCGATGGCCAAACGACCACTTCCGATGTCGATGGATGAAGCTCGACAACGAGGCTGGGACGAGCTGGATGTTGTCTTTATTACCGGCGATGCCTATATCGATCATCCAAGTTTTGCGATGGCTATTTTGGGGCGAGTCCTTGAGGCAGCTGGTTATCGAGTTGGAATTGTCTCGCAGCCTGATTGGCATTCTTGCGAAGACTGGCGGCGTTTTGGAAGACCGCGATTGTTCTTCGGAATCAGCGCCGGCAACATGGATTCGATGATCAATCATTACACGGCCAACAAGAAGGTCCGCAATGATGATGCCTATTCCCCGGGCGGCAAGATCGGTCGACGGCCCGACCGAGCAACACTCGCATACTGTCAACGCGCGCGAGAAGCTTATAAAGGCGTTCCAGTCATTGCCGGCGGTGTTGAGGCATCATTGAGGAGGTTAGCACACTACGATTATTGGTCCGATAAAGTCCGACGAAGCATTCTACTCGACAGCAAAGCCGACCTTGTTGCCTTCGGGATGGGCGAGAACTCGATCATCGAGATAGCTCAACGGTTGGAACGAGGCGAAACAGTCAAAGATCTGCGAGACATGCGCGGCATGGCATTCGCGGTAGGTGCCTCCGAGCAAATCCCCACCGATGCAATCGAATTGCCCAGCTACGAACAAGTCGTCGAAGACAAGCTCGCTTTCTCCGAAGCGACCCGAATGATTCACAATGAAACAAACCCGCTCAACGCCCGACGATTGATGCAACGGCATGCGACGCAAATGATCGTTTGCAATGTCCCTCAACTGCCGATCAGCGAAGCTGCGATGGATCGTATCTATGGATTGCCGTACACGCGACGAGCCCATCCAAGCTACACCGAGCCGATTCCTGCTTTCAATATGATCAAGAATTCGGTCACGATCATGCGAGGTTGCTTCGGTGGTTGCACGTTCTGTTCGATCACCGCTCACCAAGGCCGTATTATTCAATCGCGATCGAAAGAATCAGTCCTCACCGAACTGAAATCGATGACACAGGACAAGGACTTCAAAGGAATTGTCAGCGATATCGGAGGCCCCACTGCAAACATGTATCACATGCGGTGCACGAAGCCTGAAGTCGAAGCGGTCTGTCGCCGTCAATCATGCGTCCATCCCAAAATTTGCAAACTCTTGGGTACTGACCACACGCCGGTTATCGAATTGATGCGGGAAGCACGCCAAGTTCCTGGGATCAAAAAAGTCTTGGTGGCAAGTGGTGTTCGTATGGATTTAGCCCGACTTTCTCCCGAATACATTCAAGAGCTTACCGAGCATCACGTCGGCGGCCATTTAAAGGTTGCTCCCGAGCACGTCGATCCGGATGTCTTGTTCAAGATGCGGAAGCCCGACAACGATGACTTCGAATTCTTTGCCGATGAATTCAAAGAAACATCGGAGAGAGTCGGGAAGAAGCAATACTTAATTCCGTATTACATCGCGTCGCACCCAGGGAGCACCATCGAATCGATGATCGAACTGGCGCTCTTCCTCAAACGAAACGGTTACAAACCCGATCAAGTGCAGGATTTCATACCGGCGCCTCTCGATATTGCGACCAGCATGTACTACACGGGCCTCGATCCATTTACCAAAAAGCCGGTCTACATTG
>JANPLJ010000915.1:0-1577 GCA_031426475.1 Pirellulaceae bacterium
AGCGGAGTTTAAGAGTGGCATTGCGATCACAGACCTTCAAATGCAGCGAGTCACACCACCGGATCGCGTGAAGCCAGCTTTCGATGAAGTCAACGCTTCGATCCAACAACGCGATCAATCGGTGAACGAGGCGTACAGGGAACGCAATCAGCTGATTCCCAGTGCGGAAGCCCAACGCGATCGGCTAACTCGAGAGGCCGAAGGATATGCTTCTCGAAAGCTTGCGGAGGCACAAGGTGAAATCTCGGCTTTATTGGCGAAGTACGAAAGCTACCAATTGGCTCCCGAAGTGACTCGCCAACGGATGTACATTGAAATGATGGAACGAGTGCTTCTGAACAGCGGACCGAAAATCATTCTCGATAGCAAAGTCAACGGTCCGCTGCCGCTATTGAATCTGACGCCAAGTCCCGCAAGTCCGGTGAATGCTCCCAAAGCAAACAGCCCGCGATCCTAAGCCGTTCTTCACTGAAACAACTACCCATTCAAAGTTATCCAATATGAAATACGCCGTATATCTTATAGCATGCCTAGCTCTGCTTTTGTTCTTGGCTCCGTTCTTTGTTTTCTTTATCGACGAACGCGAGATGGCGGTGGTGCTCCGCTTTGGCGCACCGAAGCATTCGTACACTGAGCCTGGGGCTTACTTCAAAATCCCAGTGGCGGATACAGTCCAACGCATTACCAAGGTTAAGCAATTCTGGGGCGATGATAAAAAAGGATTGTTGCCGGATCTGCCGACACGCGATGACAAGAAGATTGAGCTGACACCCTGGGCGATATGGCGAGTCAATGATCCTGTTGTTTTTGTTCAACGATTGCGAACGATGAATATTGCCGAACAGCGAGTCGAACAGATTGTTCGCAGTTCGATCCGGGATGTTGTCACTCAATACGATTTGGAAGAAATCGTTCGAAGCACGAATCGCGAATTGATGATCAGCGATGTTGGATCCGCCAACTCGCCGGAAGCCTTGCCTGAAAGCGTGCCAGCAGAACTGAAGGAACAAGCGGTTCAGTCGAAGCCCAAGGGCGTCAAGGTCGGACGGGCTGAAATTCTTGCGAGGATTCGTACCGAAGCGCATCGCCGGCTGGCGGCAGCGGGAAGCGATGGGAAAGACGATAATGCAGGCCGCGGGATTGAGTTGATCGATGTCGGAATCTCGCAGCTGGGCTTTGTCGACAGCGTCCGGAAAAAAACCTTCGATCGATGGGTTGCAGAACGCCAAGCGATCTCGGCTCGCAATGTCAACGAAGGCGTTCGATTGCGGGCTGCGATCATCAACGAAACGAATGCCGAGGTCGCTAAAATCGAGGGCGAGGGGCAACAGAAATCCAACGAAACACGGGGGAAGACGGACGCGGAAGTGATCCGGAGGTATGCCGATGCGATGCAGAAGACCGGCGAGTTCTTTACTTTTGTGAGGACTTTGGAGGCTTACGAAAAATCGATCGGTGCCGACAGTCAGTTGATTTTATCGACTGATAGCCCGTTTTTTCGATTGTTCCGCGAGATGGATTCGGGGGCTAAGTAGGAGAACCATGGCAACGTCGGGCTATAAGCGACTAAAGATGAC
>JANPLJ010000916.1:0-2436 GCA_031426475.1 Pirellulaceae bacterium
GAAGTTGCGGCTTGGATTGCGACTGTCCGCGTCTTGTTCAATTTGGACGAATTCATTACTCGAGAGTAGTCTTTAGAGATTCCACCTATGAAATCAAGTTGGCTCAACGAACTACACGATCGATCGGTGATCCATGCCCAACAGCACACTCGCCGCTATTTCTTGGGCAATGCGGGCTATGGAATCGGAGCCACGGCGCTGGCGGCGCTGATGGCAAATGATGGTCGAGCCGAGGCGGACACAGACAACGCTTCTCCATCGATCAGCAACCCATTGGCACCAAAGGCGCCTCATTTTGCCCCGAAGGCCAAACGATGTATCTTCATCTTCTTGGAAGGGGCACCCAGTCAAATCGATCTCTATGACCCCAAGCCCAAGCTTCAGGAACTCAACGGCCAACCGCTTCCCGAATCGATGACGAAGAATGTTCGATTCGCGTTTATCAAGAAGGAGTCGGCGGTCTTGCTAGGTTCGAAACGCGAGTTCTCGAAGCATGGCCAATGCGGCATGGAGTTTAGCGACCTCCTTCCGAACATTGCGACGTGCGCGGACGACATTTTGATGGTTCGATCGATGCATACCGACCAGTTCAACCATCATCCGGCGCAACTCACGCTTCTTGCCGGTCGCCCTTTTTTCGGTTTGCCGACGATGGGGTCATGGCTGACATATGGCCTGGGAAGCGAATCGCAAGATTTGCCAGGCTACGTTGTCTTGTCGGCTGGACGTGGAACGAGCGGCGGTGCTTCGTTGTGGTCAAGCGGTTTCCTGCCATCGATGTACTCGGGAGTATTGTTTCGAAACCAAGGCGATCCGGTCCTTAATTTAGCTAACCCGAAGGGCTTGCCGAGCGAACTGCAACGCGAAGCCCTCGATGTGGCGAGTGCGATGAACGAAGCTCGACTTCGCAACTTGCACGATCCTGAAATCGCAAGTCGGATCGCTGCGTACGAACTGGCCTTTCGAATGCAAAGTTCGGCACCCGAGCTGATCGACCTTACGGGTGAAAGCCAGTCGACGCTCGATGCGTATGGTGTTCATCGTGAAGATCCGCCTATCAAGGCAAGTCGAGGCGGTGGTGAAGGCCAGTATCGTCAGTTCGCCACGAATTGCTTGTTGGCACGTCGGCTTATCGAACGCGGCGTTCGCTTTGTCAGTCTTTTTCACGCGTCATGGGATCACCATTCCAATCTCGATACCGAGTTGCCTCATAATTGCGGAATGGCCGACCAACCGGTCGCGGCGCTATTGAAAGATCTCAAGCAGCGAGGCTTGTTGGAGGATACGCTGGTAATCTTCGCGGGTGAATTTGGACGGACTCCGCTGGGCGAAAACCGGCAGGGCTTTGGTGCCGTAACGGGACGCGATCATCACCCGTTCGCCTTTTCGCTTTGGATGGCCGGTGGTGGTGTCAAAGGGGGCTTAACCTATGGTGCGACCGACGACATCGGATGGTCGATTACCGAGAAGCCTGTTCATATCAACGATATGCAGGCGACGATCATGAAGTTATTCGGATTCGATCATCTTAAGCTGACGGTTCGCCATCAGGGATTGGATGCTCGATTGACCGGAGTAGCCGGGAATGTGATCGATGAGTGGATTGCGTAGGTAGTGGACCTGCGACTCCGTTCGCAGGGCAGAATGTCAGCGAGCGAAGTCGCTGTATCACTCACTGCTATCTGGGAAGAAAGTGCCTCTTTTCATGAGTAGCCAAAGTCGTCAGACTTTGGACGAACCGCTGAAGATGTGGTCTTTCGAGCTTCGTCCGAATTCTTACGAATGTCGGCTACACGAAAGAAAGCACTAATACCCGGTGGGTACGTCGAGGTCTCCGCCGTATTTGACTCGCGGCGAGATCACGTTCTTAACAAGCCCCACTTTTTCCATCGCTTTGATGGCCCACCAAGATGGATCGAATTCAAACCAGCGATGTCCGTGGGCAGCGCTTCGTTGATCGGCATGATGGTTGTTATGCCAGCCTTCACCGAACGTGAGATAGGCGACCCACCATGTGTTGCGGCTATTGTCGCGTGTTTCGTAATTGCGATAGCCCCACATGTGACATGCTGAATTCACAGCCCACGTGACATGCAGCGTGAAAATCGTTCGTATGATCACTCCCCAGACGAACCACGAGGTTGCAAGGTGGACGCCGCCCCAAACCTGTCCCGTCCAGAGCCAGCCCGTGACGAATCCGGCTAAGGTGAGGATTGCAGCTTGTGCTAGGTAGACCCACATCCACATCAGCTTGCGTTCCATGTTCAAATAGAATGGGTCGCGAAGCAGATCACGAACGTATCGCTCAAAATGGTGAACGTTGTCGTGTCGACGATCGATAAAAAGCAGCCATCCAACATGTCCCCACAGGAAATCGACCAATGGGGAATGCGGGTCAGGCCGATGGTCGCTGTGCTGATGGTGCATTCGGTGGAC
>JANPLJ010000917.1:0-1719 GCA_031426475.1 Pirellulaceae bacterium
CAAGGCCGGAGCGAATTCAGGAAAACGCGTTTGAATTTCCTTAAGTCGCGCAATCGCTTCATCGTACCGTCCAAGCTGAACAAGCGATGTCGCCAGATTATTTGCCACCTCTGGGTTCTCCGGCGCGAGCTCCACCGCTCGTTTCAATATCAACACGGCAGGCTCTAGCTGACCGAGGGTACGCAAGGAATCGCCGAGGTTAATCATTGCCGATGGGTAATTTGGATTCAGCTGGGCAGCCCGGCGATACATTTCTACGCTTTCTGCGTCGCGTCCTTGTCGATGCAGTGCGACCCCTAAATTGTTATAGATCGTTTCGCTTGGAAATTGGGGATCGATGGCGCGGGTGAACAGAGTCACGCCGTCGTGCCAATATTTGGTTTGCCGCCATGAAGCGACACTCAGTACGCCAAGAACGATAAGGCAAACAACCGCGATCAATCGCCGAGGAATCGAAATGTATCGTGCCCATTCGGAGACTACCCACGTGACGACGATCGCGATACCGATTTGGGGCAGGTACGTAAAACGATCAGCATGTGCTTGAGTGCCTGCTTGCGCTAGTCCGATCATTGGAACCAGCATCCCCAAATACCAAAACCAACCAACGAAAAGATAGCGGCGAGATTTTTGATATCGCAGTACGATCACTGTGAGAACGAGAATGAAACACCACGCCGCCAGCCCCTTCCAAAATGCCATTCCACCTCGCTGGTAGGTATAAAAGGCAGCAAGTTCTGTTGGCCAGAAAGATTGTGCAAGATAGATCCAATAGGATCGCCCAGCGTTGACCAAACGTTCGCTCAGCGGTATCTGTCCCAATGTCACCAAAGCGGTCGTTTTTTGCGTCTGGATGGTCACAGCGCAAACGAGTCCAGATACGAGTATCAATGGAAGCTTTTCTGCGACCAGACGGGACCAGATCGAAATCTTGGATCTATCGCTCGACGAACTCTGGTCGCGACATAATGGCCAATAGTCGATCAGCAGCAGTGCGAACGGGACCGTAACAAAGGACGGCTTAGACATCACTCCAAGAATGAAGGTCAATCCCACCAGGCAATAGCGACGAATGGATGGTTTTCGAACATAATCGCCATACACGTAAAGCAACGCGGCCAGGAACAACCCGGTAAGTACATCCTTTCGCTCGGTAACCCAAGCCACGGATTCGACTCGCAATGGATGAAGAGCAAAGAGTCCCGCCACAAATGCGCTTTCATAGAAAGCGCCCGTCAAACGATTCAAGGCGATGAACAACAAGAGGGAACCAGCAATATGGATCAACATGTTCGTCACATGATGTCCGCCCGCTTGCACTCCATACAACTCAACGTCGACTAAATGCGTTAAGGTTGCAACCGGATGCCAAAGATAGTTTTGCGTAGAAGCGAAAGCTCGATAGACGTTTTCGAGCGTAAGGCCCTGCAAAATCTCCGGGTTGCTGTAGATATACGCATCATCGTCCCAGTTGACAAAATCAAAGCTTGACGTCTGCCAATAAATCGCCAACAGCGCGACGGTCAACCCTAGGCAGACAACGGTCGATGCCAATTTTGTAGACGAGTGCGAATTCAACGACATCCAACCCACTTTCAACTTGCGAGTAACCGGTATTGCTGCTCGCGATTGTAGCTTACTTGTACTCGCGAGGGACGGTGTCTGAACGTTCCTCGCTGTTGAGCGTGTCGTTGGCAGCGAAAGATTGATTCTCCGTTA
>JANPLJ010000918.1:0-7069 GCA_031426475.1 Pirellulaceae bacterium
CTTTTGTCGTCGAACCGCTTCGCAAAATTCCGAAAACGAAGTAACGAGTATCCCCAACACCACCAACAGCAAATGGTGTGGACGAAGCTCGGTGTTTTCCAAACACAATAGGAAGCTGACGAGGAAAGCGGCTCGCAAGACGAACGACCAGATTCTGCATGCCAGCGGATGGAAAATGGACCAACGCTTGTCAAAGAACAGGATGCTCAATCCGATTGCGGGTAAAAGGCAATGAATCGCATCCGTCGTCAGAATGAAGTCGGATTGCGAAGTCATCCATCCTTGGATTCCTCCAAAGTAGATCGCGAGAAGCAAAAGCTGAAGGTTGGCGAGAATTGCAAATGCTGAGCGATTTTGAGTGTTCAAGGTGTTGCGATGGAAGTACGCGAGCATGCCTAAGCTAGCCAGTCCGGACGCCCGGATAGCAAGATCCGAGTACAAAAAGCTCATCGCAAACACGATCACCAACCAGGCTAGCCCGACCTTTTTGGCAATTCTTGAGCTACCGGCCTCCGCACGATCTACGGCAAGCAAAGTTGTTCCCGCAACCATCGACCAAACCAAGGGAAGCATGGTGGGAGATAGTAACGATGGAAAGTACGTGTTGAGAATGGCTGTTGTCCACATCGGCAACATGGCAAACGTAACAACGGATGCGATTGGGTTCTTCCATCCCAATCCAAGGACTAGCAACCAAACGAGCGAAGCGGATGTTGCCAGCGGTGTGACAATGGCTTCGTTCATTAAATTCGCATAGACAAGCACCGGCAGATGGAACAGCGCGGTCAAAGCAAGGGCTGTCGCGAAGCTAAGATCGACAAGCGGCACCGCAAAGACGAAGATCGCTTGCATCCACGAGTCCTTGTGATTTGAGCTGGCTGGTACGATCGTGCCGTTCTTTGCGTCCACTCCTAAACTCGTACGAAGGATGCTCAGCGATTGTTGCAGACTTTGATGTTTGTGGGCAGATAGTATGCAAAGCGAGAGCGTTAAAGAAACAGCGGTTGTCGCAATAGTGACTACAGTAAGTAGTTCATGAGCAGTGAATTGCATCCCTAAGATCCAGGTGGAGACACCGATCATCGCCAAGAACCAGAAGCCCATCCCCGCTAAATAGTGACGAGTGCTGATCGCACTGACGAATGCTGCGAGAAATGTCGTTCCAAAAGCAATGACTTCTGGCGTGTTCCATGTGCTTCCAATGTTTTCCAGAAAGTAGCTGATCGCTAGAATTCCCACGCCGAATGTTAGAAATAGCCCCGTGTTTCGACAGAGTTGCATCGGTCGATCAGGATGAAAAGTTGGAAGCAGTCCAGCTTTACTCGAACATGGGATTCGATCGAGCAACTGGTCAGGATATCGGGTGGCAACCAACAGACTAGCGAGCAATGCAAGACTTGTAACGGAGTACAAAGGCGAGAGCTCAAACCAGCCCAAGCTGCTTCCGCACGGAACCCAAGTCGCACCGACTAGAACCACCGCAGCCAACGACGCTATACAAAAGCGACGATCGCGAAAGGTGATCGCAAAGAAGAAGAACAGGAAGATGTTGACAATCGAGACAAGGAACAATGCTTTGGGATGGGTGAAAGCCGCCGCAAATAGAGCTGTCGCTATGATCGTCGAAAACTGTTGCAACGGCTTACTGGCGTAAAAGTACTTACGATTCCGGAAATAGTTCGACCCTAACGCAAAGAGTGTAAGCAGCGGAAGGTAGGTAAGGCCGTAGAAAGCGATAGGAAGCTTTTCTTCTGCCAACGCTTGCGCGGCTCCCGACTTTAATTGCTCGACAAGGTCATGGAGTAAAATCGGCGTCGTTTGGTAGGAGATCGCGATAAGAACTAAACCAGCCCAAACAAAGGCGGTATGCTTTGTTTCTCGAGCAACCATCATCATGAGGGCGGCCGCTACAATGGTCGTAGGAACAACGGCACGAGATGACGTTTCGGAATAGCTGAATCCATGAAAGGAAATGAGTACGCCTGCGATCGTCAGGAGAATGCCAACCAAGAGCGGTACCATGATATTCCAAGGTAGCGGCCGAACGAGATCACCCGTTCGTTGTCGATGCACATTCGCAACCGAGCGTCCGGTGATAAGGATGGTAGCTGCCAACGCGTTACAACCTAAGCCAATCCATTCGAGTGGTATTGAGTGGCAAGTCTTGGTAGCTATCAACAACAGGAATTGTATGCCTAACAAACCAATCGGCAGGAAGCCAAAAACGCGAGGAGTACGATATTCCTCTACCAGCCAGAAAACATGACGATTTACTTTCACGACTCCAACGGTCATCACCAACCAAAGAAGAATCGACACCGAGGGAGCAAGCCATTCGTTCTGAACTACAGGTAGAGCTCCCGCAACGCAGAGGACGAGATAACTGACGATAAAAGTGTGCTGCCGGCTTCGCAACCAGCAATCGAGGATTCGTGTCGATGCAATCCACGTGAGGAGAGTTGCCGGGACCAGCAGCCCAATTGCCTCGACAGCGTTTAACGTGTTCGAGACGTCTGAACGTGACGTGAGCCAACTGAGCGAAAGAAAACTGACGGGTAGCAGAAGCAACGTGAGAAGGTCGAGAGCTTTGGCCGTGGCCAGCAATCCGAGGCGATATCGACTTGCTTGTGCGCATCCGAAGATCGCTGCTGTGTAGCCAAGAATCGTCAAGAATTGTATGCGGACAGGCCAGTGAGACCATTCGTATGTCACCAGCATTAATGATGAACCCAATACGATGGCTGCGCCGATGACGAGCATCCACCGAATGTTTTTCTCCTGGAAGAAGCTATCGACGAACCGCTCGAGTGAAGTTCGTACCAGAGGATTGGGAGTGCGAAGCGTGGTCTCCCGAGCACATGGAGGCGGTTCGCATTCAAGCATGGAATACGACGAGGGCATTTCTTTTTGCGGCTGGTCTAAGGAAAGGACAGCATCGTCGATCGCAGGGTTGGTGGCCATAGCTTGGCTCCTTGGAAAATTGCTGAGAATGGGTACGGAGCCTTCCCCCTATACACTTGGCATGCCAAGTCCACAAGAAACGCATCCCCAGAATCGCAAGTCGCTGATGCCGCAGTCTTTACAACGCGTCGTACAATCGGCGATCACCGGTAAGACCGCCCAACTGCAACTGGCCGACTGCATGCATCGTGCAGCCGTTGAACTGCATGGCGCTTGATCAAAGGCGTTTCATGAACCACGGACGCTCTATTGTGGATTGCCAGGAAATATCATCCAATAGTTCGCCTCAGTGTTCTGGGCATCACGTTCGATCCTTTTTGGAGTTTGCGCATGACCTTGCGTCGAAGCTTTATCGTCAAGACTGCAGCTGCCTCCGTTTTAGCACCGCGAATCTTCGCACGTTCTTCGTCGCCGAGGTTATTCGGTATCACGATGCTGCCTGAATTCATTCAAAGCGAAGGCATCGACGGAGTCTTGAAGAATCTCATCGACCGAGCTGGTGTCAACGCAGTAACAACCTCGCCGTACGTGATGGAGCCATCCGACGAAAAGATGGGGAGTCGCGAGCCACCGATCGATGCAGGAGCTGGCAGTGTTCGACTTCTCGATCGCTCACTTTTCGGGAAACGAGAGCTTTGGGTTCGGACTGCACCTTCGTTTATTGCCAACAAGTCTCACTACAAGAACCTCCGCTATCAACCGCCTGAGCCCGATGATTTGACCCGCCGCGAGGGTGGAAAGGTTGCCGATTTTATCAAACAAGCGAAAGCATCGGGGCTGAAAGTCTATCTTCAAGTGCAAGCGGCGAGTCCACCCGGTTATCGCGTTCAATTTAGCGGTGTGATCGATGAAGACCAGCCACGCGATTTCAAGAACGCGATCCCATCGCGCCGCGTCGATAAAAATGGCTCGCTAGCTAGTCCTCATATCGTCGACTACACTGCAGCGATGCTAGTCGATCTGGCCCAACAGTATCCCCAGATCGATGGTTTTCGAATCGACTGGCCTGAATATCCACCGTATTTTTTGGATGTGTTGTTTGTCGACTATTCTGTGCATGCCAAAGCGGCGGCGCTGCGATTAGGATACTCGTTTGATTCGATGCGAAAGAGCGCTCAAAGTTTACATGCGAAGCTCTTCGGCAAACTTACAAATCGCGATCTTGAACAAGTCTTGGAGGGCGACGGGGGAAGATTGACGCTTTTGAATGGTGCAATAGAATTTCCAGGCTTCGTCGAGGCCATGAATTTCCGAACCAAGCTTGTTCGCGAATTGATTGGCCAAGCACGAGAGGCGCTTAATAATGCCGGGGCAAGTCATCTTGAACTTGTCCCGAACGCATTCCCTCCGCCGTGGAACGTCATGAGTGGCTTTCCGTATGACAATTGGGGAAAGACTATCAACGGTTTCAGCATCAAGGAGTATTCGATGCATTGGGCGATGATGGTCCGTTTCTATGGCGATGCTTTGCTCGAAGCGAATCCTAGCTTGGACGAACAATTGCTAGTGCGCTCTCTCGTTCGAATTCTCGATATATCCGATGACGGAGGTCTGCCGCATTTGACCGATTACAGCTACCCTGAGCCAAATCAAGCTCATCCTTGTGGGACCGAGGCGCTGAAACGAAAAATACGACAGACGCAGGCAATTGCAGATGAAACACCCGTCTATGCTCTTGCACACGGTTACGGATCCGCAGAAGATTTTAAGCGCCGCCTAGCCGCAGCCAACCATGCGAGTCATCATGGCTTCTGGATCAACCGCTACGGATACCTGTCGGACGAAAAACTGGAGATAGTCCGTCAGATAACCATCCGTTCGGTTTGAAACCGGCGAATCACGCGCCCAGTTCCTCCCAAATTGCCTTTTCGAGACGATTTCATGCAAATTTTGATCATTTCCACGATGGGAATCGCTCTTGTTTTGGTTGGCATCTTGTGGGCCAAGTTGCATCCTTTTTTTGCGTTGATCCTGGGCGCGATGCTCATCCTATTGATCACTCCCAACGAAGTTTTTCTTGAGACGGAACTGCAATCGAAAATCGTCAAGATCCAGTCGATTCAGCATTCGGAGTCGACAGTTGAACTGGATCGGGCCGTTGCTTCAGGAAAATATCGGTTGTGGATTCAAGGCATGGGATTAGCAGAAGCTGATTTCGTCGAGATTGAGGCCACTGCCGAAAAATCAACGCGAGTGAAAATTGTTGCTGATATCTTTTCGGTTCTCGCTGTCGGTGATCGGATAATTTCCGACGAGGCAGTCAGAGTTGCGGAGCGATCAAGATTCGGTTCGGTCGCACAACGATTATCGGCTGGGCTTGCCGGAACATTCCAAAAGATTGGGCTGCCGATCACGATGGCCGCCATCATCGGAACTTGCCTATTGGAGAGCGGGGCTGCACGGCAATTGGTAGTCTCGCTAACGCGATGCTTTGGTCCGAATCGTATCGCGCCGGCGCTGACGGTTAGCGGATTTTTGTTGGGAGTCCCAGTCTACTTCGATACCGTATTCTATCTATTGCTTCCACTTGCGAAAGCGCTCGGAAAGCAAGACACGCGAAACTATGTGATGGCCGTGATGGCTATCATCGTAGGAGCAACGATGGCACACTCTTTGGTGCCACCTACTCCCGGTCCGTTATTGGTCGCTGCCGAACTGGGCGTTTCCATCGGAGCAATGATGTTGGGTGGGACAATCGTCGGTGGCACCGCCGCGATGGCCGGGTTTGCGTACGGTGCGTGGTGCAGTCGCTGGGTCCAACTGGAGAATTCGGAATCTGTCGCCGATCAAAACACCAGCGTTTCGGACACCGTCGCCGCCAACGATGTCGACCATTCGAGCGAGGTCCCTTTGTGGATCGCAGCATTGCCGCTAGCGGTACCGATCACCTGTCTCGGCGGTGTGGAAATCTGGAAGGCGATTCAGAGTGAGAAGGAAACCGGGCCTTGGGTCGATCTACTGAGCGATCCGGGGTTCGTTTTGTTGGGTACCGCAATCGTTGCGATGTTCATCCTGCGGCGAGTAGTATCGGCAAAAGCCTCGGTACCGATGATCACACGATCGGTTGCGGACGCTGGAACGATCTTGATGCTGACGTGCGCTGGGGGAGCATTCGGTGCCGCCCTCAAGCAACTCCAGATTGCGACGGCGGTCGCGGAGCAGTTCCCGTCCGCGATGACACCTTACGGATTATTGTTTTCAGCGTTTGCGTTGACAGCTGTTATACGGGCCGCCCAAGGATCCGCGACTGTCGCGATGATTACGACGGTTGGAATCGTGGCTCCACTGATGCAATCGGAGACGTTGCCATTTCATCCCGTTTACGTAGCACTGGCTATCGGTTGTGGATCCAAACCATTTCCCTGGATGAACGATAGCGGATTTTGGCAAGTTTCAACGATGTCAGGGATGACAACGCGTCAGACGTTGCAAACCTTCTCTGTTGCCCTCACGATTATGGGATGCGTCGGATTCGGGATAACGCTGCTCGGGGCGTGGTTCCTCCCCTTGGCAGGAAATTAGTGCTTTGGCTAGATTAGAGTTTGAGTTTCCATTCGTAGCCGATGTCGTAAGACTTCGGAGGAATCGCAGTAGGCATCGCCTTTCGAGCTTCATCCAAATTCTTACGAATTCGGCTACCCTAAAATCTACGTTTGACAAAGCACTCGTTCAACGGATGCTAGCGCTGGTATATCGGTAGCAATTGATATGCTGGCGTCAGCGAGAGAACGGCCAGGGAAGAGCAATACGCAGGGCCAAATTTCTTTTCGTTTCCTGACACGGATGACCAAGATCCGTCGGCTGCCTGTTCGCCCATCAGGTTTCTTGCAATCTGCGGGAATATCTGGTTCCAAGTATCTCCGCCGACCTGCGCCATCGCTTGGCTACTGTAGTAACTGGCTAAATAGAAATAAGGTTGTTGCCAAGGTTTCGGATAGTCGTGGCTGCGGAACCAACTCACGGCAACAGCCACGGACGCATGATTCTGCCTCCCTCCCAAGATCAATGACAACATCGCCGAAGAGGTATTGGCGAGCGTAATTTGGGGATTCTCTTTGATGGCAGATGCGAGCGGTCGGTAACGAAAGACTCCCTTGTCATGTTGACT
>JANPLJ010000919.1:0-7259 GCA_031426475.1 Pirellulaceae bacterium
AGAGCGACTCGGCCACGCTTTCAATAAATCCACAGCCTCTTTGGGATGAAAAATTGCGACAATCTAAAACCACCACAATACCGAATTTTGCGACAGGCTAGGCTAGCCGTTCGATTGTAAAACGACAGCGATGTTGATTAGTTCAGTCCAACATGGGATGATAGATTGATACCGTATCGCTTCACATGCCTACGAAAGGGTAAGCTATGAACCAATTGACTCGTCGGAATTTCTTACATTCGGCTGGTGCCTCAGCTGGCCTTTTGGCTTCGACATCGCTTAGCAACCTTGGCTCTCCTGTTTTCGCCGATGCACCGAAGACCGACTCGTTGCCAATGCAGCTTTACAAAAGCCTTAGTGAATCGCAGAAACAAAAAGTCTGCTTGCCGATCGACCACCCAAGGCGTCAGTACGTTAGCAATTGGTGGTACATCCATCCTGACTATCGCATCCCCAAGACGTTCGATACCGAGCAACAAGCGCTCATCAAAAAAATCTTCGACTCGCTGCACAGCGTAGAACATCAGGACGCGGTCAACAAGCAAGTTTTGATCGATCAATATGGGGAAGAGAAGAATGCGCCGGCTGTCGGCTTTTTTGGAACGCCCAACGATGAGAACTTTGAGTTCATTTTTACTGGTCACCATGTGACGCGCCGTTGCAACGCTCATTCGGACCGGGGACTTGGGTTCGGTGGAGCGCCGATCTTCTACGGACACTATCCACATTCCGTTGAGAAGATGAATGACAACTTTCGCGAAGCCAAAGATCATCCTGGTAATCCGTACTGGTATCAGGGGAAGAATTTTAATCGTTTTGTCCAGGCTCTCGATGGCAAGCAACAGGAACTAGGCCTACTATCATCGGAGCCACGCAGTGAAAAGCCCGACGCCGTCGTCAAGAAGACGACCGAAGGGCGTGGTCTACGCTGCTCCGAACTCAGTGCCGACCAAAAGAAGCTGTTTGTCGAAACGATGAAGGGCATGTTGGCGATGTTCCGCGAGGATGATATCAACGCTACCATTGCCGCAATCGAGAATAAAAAAATCGTTGACCAGCTTTACGTCTCGTGGTTCGCCGGCAAATACGATGTCGGTTCCGACAAGGTTTGGGACACCTGGCAAATCGAAGGGCCCGACATGGTCTGGTACTTTCGAGGTGAACCCCACATTCACTGTTACTTTCACTTGAAAAGTTGACCGTGCTCCATGGATAAAGGCGTTTCCAAAAGCATTCCTGACTCACTCCTCGATTTTAGCTGGAAGCCTCAACCGCTGGCTGCGGCGTGGTTGGAATCGGCAGTGACAGACTCGATGCGTCAATTGCCATGGGCAACCGATTTTGCCGCTCGATTGCATCAGCACGCAGGAGTGCGTCTAGTCGACCTCGTCGACACCGTCTTCGTAGGCCAGGGGAATAGCCGACTGCGATTTGCTTTCGAGGCCGGATGGATCGAAAACGATGTACCTGAACTAAAGAGCCAACATTTCACCAGCTATCGTCATCCGGGAGGCTTGTTTCCGACCATCGCTGTCTATGACGACATCGCTCCGGAAGAGATATGGATTTCGATCAAAGTAGAATTCGTGGCGGACTTTCTGGCTGCCAATGACTTGTCGCGAACGATCGAAGGCAAACCTTGGTCGCCCTATCGGTATGCAATCATCGAATCGGTGCCAAGCAAGGCGACATTCGCTATCGCGGAACGGCATGGACGAATCGGTTTCAGCACGACCAGTGGTCCCGACGTTCTCGATGTGTTGGAAGTTTTCGAATCGTTCCAAACGCGTCCTCGAGATTTCGATTCGGAAGACGACGCGATGCAGCATACGATAAAACTCGTCGACGAAGGGATTGCGAAAATCGGTCGCGATTATACTTGCGATCGATTCTTTGCAGCCGAACGAGTCTATTGGCAAAAACGCAATCGAGCCGCGAGATTCCAAAAAAGTCGTCAAGACGCGCTTGGAATTGGTTGGGCCAATCATGACCACCACACTTATCGTTCCAGCCGAAAGCATTTCAAAGCGTTGGTCGGCCTTTGGGAGAAACTCGGCCTCTACTGTCGCGAGCGATTCTATGCAGGCATCGAAGCAGGTTGGGGCGCCCAGGTCATGGAGCATCCGGTAACCGGCATCATTACATTCAACGATGTCGATCTTAGTCCCGAAGAACTCGCCGGTGACTTCAGCCACGATGGATTGCTCGAAGGCAACGAACTTAAGACCATCGGCCTGTGGTGTGGTCTGCACGGTGAAGCTGTTCATCTCGCTGGGATGCACCACCTGGAAGGTACGTTCGACTTCAATGCGTTGCGAGACCAGATGGAGAATCAGGCCGGAATCCGAACGATGAAACCTTTTACCGATTTTCCGTTCTTGCGACAAGCATTCACCGAAGGCGAGCGTTGGCCCGTCCAGGAGAAGCGCATAAAACAACTTCTCAACAAGAACCTGATCACCCGCGAGCAAGCCGATAGCTTCCGGAAAGACGGTGCCATTGGCAGTCACTTAGAAAACCTTGAACGCAACCAAGGTTTTAAAGGATTCAACCAAAAAGGAGTTAGCGAAATAGTCGCAGCAACGGATCCGCGTCGCCAAGCGGACAAGCTGGCGTTTGAAACCGTTCACTATAATACGGTTCGAGATTAGCTAAGCAATAATGTCGTGGACTACGTGCCCTTTGACGTCGGTCAATCGCATGTCGCGGCCGCCGAAACGAAACGTGGAACGCGTGTGGTCGACTCCCATCAAATGCAGCATCGTGGCATGCAAGTCATGAATCTCGGTGCGATTCTCGATCGCTTTATATCCCCATTCGTCCGTCGCACCGTAAATCGTTCCCGGTTTGACGCCACCACCAGCCATCCAAATCGTGAATCCGAATTGATTATGATCGCGTCCGTTCTTGCCTTGAGCGAATGGCGTGCGTCCAAATTCTCCCGCCCATACGACGAGCGTTTCATCCAGCATGCCGCGACTGCGAAGATCCTTCAGTAGAGCGGCGATGGGTTGATCCACCGCACGGGCGTTATTCTCATGACCGTCTTTCAGATTTCCGTGTTGGTCCCATCGATCCCCCTGGACTGCAGGGCAGGTCAACTCGACGAATCGAACCCCTTTTTCGATCATACGACGAGCGATCAAACACTGTGCGCCGTAAGTGCGAGTCGGTTCGAAACTCGACTCCAATCCGTACATCGCTTTCGTGGCCGCCGTTTCTTGGTCGAGCGACATAACGTCGGGAACAGCCATCTGCATCGCATAAGCTAACTCATAATTCCGAATCGCCGAATCAAGGCTATCGTGTTTCCCGAACTGCTCGACAGCGAAAGCATCCAGTTGATTGACAAGATTGAGCTTGTCGCGTTGTCTCTGCAACGTCGGTTCGGTGCGTTCGATATTGGCGACTCCACTTCCCGACGGTTTGAAAACGGAACCTTGGTAACTCGCCGGCAGAAACCCGCTACCAAAACAATCCAGACCACCCGGAGGAATCAAGCCGCCATTGATAACGACGAAGCCTGGCAAATTCTGGCACTCGCTTCCTAAGCCGTAGTTCACCCAAGCCCCCATGCTCGGCCGACCCTGCAAACCACTTCCGGTATGCAAAAAATAGTTGGCGAACGTATGCTCGGGAAACTCCGAAACCATCGACCGAATCAATGCCAGTTCATCGACGCACGTCGCGACATGTGGAAAGAGTTCGCTGACGGGAATTCCCGATTGGCCATACTGTTGGAACTTCCAGGGACTCGCCAGCACCGTACCGTTGTTATTGAACTGAGTCGGCTCGACATTGAACAAATCGCCTGGATCTTTGCCGTCATACTGATCGAGCAACGGCTTGGGATCAAACGTATCGACTTGGGAAGGCCCACCGTCCATGTAGAGAAAGATGACGTTCTTGGCGCGCACGGTATGATGTGGGCCGTGTCCAGCGGCTCCCAACTCAGGATTGCTTGCAGCCGTGCCGCCGTAAGCGGGATCTCGCTGCAGCGCTTCCAACGCGAGGGCTCCAAAACCACTTGCGCATCGCGTCAACATCTCGCGGCGAGAGGTAGGGTAGGGCTGGTATCGCTGGCATGGAAAGAGAAGGGGATGGGTCATCGCAGGAATATGAACTCCTTTGTATTGATCAAAGCGTGGGCAAAGTCGTTCCAAAATTCGATTTCATTGGGCTTCTTGTCTGCCTCACTCAACATTTCAGTGCGGTAAGCAAGTGCCGTTTCCATTTCTTGAGTCGTCGGTCGTCGCGAGAAAGCCGTCGCGTACATCCACTCGACACGTTCCACGGCACCTGAGTTTTTCTTCATCGCACGATCGGCCCAATAACGTGCTTGCTCAACGACAAACGGATCATTCATCAAAATGAGCGACTGTGCAGGAACGTTCGATACGTTGCGTCGTCCCATAGCGCTGAATGGAACTGGCATATCAAACGCCAGCATGAATGGCGAGAGAAAATTTCGGCGAACCGCGATGTAAATCGATCGCCGGTTATCCCCGTCGAGTGGCCCACTCTTCTTCGGCCGTCCTCGACCGTCCATGAAGGACGTTAAATGGATCGGCACCGATTCACCAAACTGCTTCGTATCGAGTCGTCCCGACAAAGACAATAAGAAATCGCGTATCGCTTCGCCTTCAAGTCGCTTAGGCGGTCGATGATGCCAAAGCAAGTTCTTCGGATCGACTTCCACGGCATTCGGTTGCGAATAGGATGACATCTGATACGTTCGCGAAAGCACAATACGACGTATCATGTTCTTGATACTATAGCCATCCTTGACAAACTGAATCGCCAAATGGTCGAGCAATTCTGGATGCGTTGGGCGTTGGCCAAGCATACCAAAGTCGTCGGTCGTCGCCACGATACCGCGGCCCATCAAAAGATGCCAAATGCGGTTTGCAATCACGCGAGTCGTCAGCGGATTTGCCGAATCATTGATTTGGTTCGCCAGTTCTAGCCGGCCGCTTCCGGTGGCGATCTGCATTGGCTGGTTGCCGGCGATCGCAGTCAAAAAATGCCGCGGCTCAATCTCGCCTGGCTTCGACGAATTCCCGCGAATGAGAATATGCTCATCTTCTCCCGTTCCATCCAACATCGACATGGCAACATGCGAACGTTTCATGACTTGCGATTGCAACCGTGCCCGTTCATCAGCCCAGGCACGGACAACATCGGGCATCGCGTCGACAAGCGCACGTTCGGCCGACTTCGCAAAATCAGCGACCGAAGTAGCTATGGCTTCGTATCGCTTGCTCCATTGCTGCCGAACGCCCTTCGATGCCCCCTGCGTAATCAACGACACTTCTAAATGAGCGTTTTCGTCAGGTGTGAACTCCAAATGCAGTCGATGCCCGACGTAACGTTGCAAATTCAACTCAACCCATTCATCGTCTTCTTGAATCGCTTTGATCGTCTCAGCGTGCAAGGGACCAGCGATCATGCGATGTGAATCGACGCAGGCGACAACGTGCCCAGAACCATGAACGCGACATGCGACTTTACCGTCAGTCAGTGTAAACGTAGGGCTCCGCAAGGTTCGACCGCTACGGGGCATGGAGCTCAACTTGCTTTTGTCGTGTACGCCTTTTTCAGAGATCGATTCCAAGCCATCCCAGAACGGATCGCTCACGGCAGCCGATGCGTTCGCAAAGCGAAGCGTTGGCTTGTCCTCGATGGTTTCTATGAAAGCGTCACCGGCAAGCCTCGGCTGCTTGCCGAACAGAAAACCATCCTGCATATACTGTTCGGGCAAAATAGCGTCGTAGTCGATGACGATGAACGCTTCGAGTTCGCTGTCGATCGGTGGCAATTGCGGTAAGCTCACCCCATTTGCAGAGAGTCGCTTTGCGATCTCCTGTCGAAAGCCCGTATCTAAAGTTGCCAATTCCGCCGCGATACGGCGATTGTGTTCGAGCGATTCGAATGGCACTTGTCGAAAATCGCTGCTTTGCAAGAAGCCAGCCAATGAATAGTAGTCGGCAGTCGAAATCGCATCGAACTTGTGATCATGGCATCGTGCACAAGAAACGGTGACGCCCAAAAACGTCTTCGACATCACGTCGATCATATTGTCGAAACGGTCCGATTCATCTTTGCGAATATCTACGGGCGAATGGACCCACTCGCCGAGAAACCAAAACCCAGTCCCCAATATCGATTCGTTAAATCCTTCTTTTGAATTCAAGCGTGGTTTAGAAAGTAAATCGCCAGCGATGTGTTCACGAACCAGTTGATCGTACGGTACGTCGGCATTGAATGCCCGGATGACATAATCTCGATATTGAAAAGCATTCAGTGAATCATTGTCGAATTCATGCCCACGCGATTCCGCATAACGAACTAGATCAAGCCAATGTCGTCCCCAACGTTCTCCAAAGTGCGGCGACTCCAATAGTTGATCAACCGTTCGCTGAGTAGCCCGCGGCGATTCATCGGCGAGAAACTCCGCAGCCTGATCGGGCGTCGGCGACAAACCG
The DNA here is from genome assembly GCA_031426475.1 of Pirellulaceae bacterium. GTDB lineage: Bacteria > Planctomycetota > Planctomycetia > Pirellulales > Pirellulaceae > JAIYDQ01. The sequence continues at coordinate 6,486 of JANPLJ010000919.1, forward strand.
ATCAAGTCGAAGTACAGCCGCCTCAGCAAGCCAGATCGCGCGACGTCGCCTGCCGGAGTTAGCCCTTTCGCTTCGATGGAAGATAAAACAAAATGGTCCAACGCATCGCGAGGCCAGCTCTTATTTTCAACATCTGGGATTTTCGGATCGACGATCGGTTGCCACACCCAGTGTTGGGACTTGCGTTCGAACAAATCAAAATCGCTTGGCGGTTGGTTTGCTACGGGTGCGTCTTCATCTGGCCATGGAGCCCCCATCGTCACCCAACGCGTCAATGTCTCAACATCCCGACTTGGAAGCTTCCCCTTGGGAGGCATCTCGTACGTTTCGTAACGGACAGCGGCAAGCAACAAACTCGTATCGGCGTCACCAAGCTCGATCGCCGCACCTGAATCGCCACCTCGAAGCAAGCCCGCTCGGCTATCGACCAGTAAATTCGCTTTCAGCTTTTTGGCTTTCGTGCTGTGACACGAGTAGCAATGCTCGGCGAGCAGTGGTCGCACGGAACGCTCGAAGAATTCCAATTGCTCGGCCTTCGGAGGCAACGGATCAGCCGACGAGACCTCAGTCGCGACCCCGACGCCAGCGGCAAAAACAATCGTCGCAACCAACAGCGTTGCTCGTCCCATCATCAAGCGTGTAATCAGCATCGGACAAAACCTGATTGAATCATTGGCGACCTCGCTAGCTAACGTATTGCGTTCGTGGTTTGCATTCACGTTGCCGCTCATCCTTATACGCTAGCTCTTTGTGTTCCGGCTCCCGCGATCGCAC
>JANPLJ010000920.1:0-6065 GCA_031426475.1 Pirellulaceae bacterium
CGGAAAAATTTCGCGAAAGACAGACTCCAAGCCCTGGTTCTTGCGCTTCTCGGGCGCGATGTCTTCTTGCAAAAACGCTTCATACGAAGCAGTTTGCAAAACAGTAAGGTTCGGAATCGGAAACGCATTGCGTCCCGATCCAAACTGACGAACAGTAGTAGGTTGAAGACGACGATTCGAAGATGTTGCCATAAAGCGAGCAGACTCCGCAATTCATTCAAACGGTTATAGGCCGAACAACTACAGCTAATACGACAAGCAAGCGAAAAACCGCTTTGAAAACAATCCTGAGTTGTGAGTACGAAGCGATCCAATACGATCTTGCATCTTCACGCCACAAGCGCGCAAAGATAGCGTCCAACGCATCAACGCGCCTCGAAAAGAAACCCGAGAAAGCACCCAAGCCAGCATCCACGGCATTAGTGTAGCGTAACGTACCAAATCTCGTAAACTGGGTTTGGACGGTAAATTAACGAAAATACAATGAAATCCCGTATTTTTATTGCAAGCAAAACCGCCAGCACTCCATACCGAACCATCGGCGGCATCTTGAACCTCGAGCGAACTCAAAGGAAAAGACGCAACCACACAGCACGCTAATGGACCCTCGATCGTGGGGGTTTCCGCGTCTGGCATGGATTAATCCGCGCCAGACGAGGGGGTATCTACCGTCCATGTCCACGATTCGAAACTGTCATATCGGGTGATCGTTCGACAACTGGAAACTACTTGAGCTCGACAGTTGCGCCGACTTCGGTCAACTGGGCCTTGATCTTTTCGGCATCTTCCTTCGAAGCACCTTCCTTGATCTTGGCTGGAACCGCTTCTACCAACTTCTTGGCATCCATGAGCGAAGCGCCAGTGATATTCTTGACCACCTTGACGACTTCCAACTTCTTGTCGCCAAAGCTGGACATGATGACATCGAACTCGGTTTGCTCGACAACGGCAGCCGCAGCGGGGCCAGCAGCTGGCGCCATCATCATAGCGCCGCCTGCAGCAGCTTCGATTCCGTGAACTTCCTTGAGATAGTCGCTAAGCTCCTTGGCTTGCTTAAGCGTGAGAGTGACGATCTTCTCGCCAAGGCTCTTGATTTCTTCCGCAAAAGCGGTGGCTGATTCAGACATATTACTTACACCTTCAAAAAGAAACTAAAACCGATATGACATTACTCTTCTTGCTTTTCGATGATCTTCTTAATTTGGCTTGCCAACTTACGACCACCACCGACCAATTGACCGGAAAGATTCGCACCCGGCGAAAGTATCTGACCGACCAACATCGAAATTTGCTCCTGGCGATTCGGCCATTTGCTAATTGCTCGTACCTGTTCTGCATCGAGCGGGTCACTATCCATGACGCCGCCTTTGATCTGCAACAACTTAAACTGCCCGCTATCTACGATTTCAGTCACAGCCTTGGCAAGCGACACAAAATCTTCACAGCCGCTGGCGATTGCCATACTGCCCTTGACCGAGTCAAAAGCTGGCCTCAGCGATGTCCCTTCGGTCGCGCGAGCGGCCATCGTTCGCTTGACAACCAAAACTGAAATCCCTTTGCTTCGGAAGATTTTCCGAAGCTCGCAGTTATCGTTCGCGGTCATGCCAACAACGTTCACCAAGACGGCGTCAGAGACCCCATCTAGGCGACCACTGATGTCTCGCGAAACAAGTCGTTTTACTAGCTTGCTCATTTCGAATCTCCGTTAACTTGTCACGCGAACACTTGGCGACATCGTTGCGCAAATCGCAATCGACTTCACATACGTACCCTTGACCGAATTTGGCTTCAAGGATTGAACAAAACCGATAAAAGCCGAAATGTTCTCCGTCAGCTTGGCGACGTCAAAGCTCATTTTCCCAACGACAGCATGCAGATTACCACCTTTGTCGTTACGAAACTCAACCTTTCCAGCCTTGTATTCCTTCACCACACGAGCGACGTCCGTCGTCACTGTGCCGGCTCGCGGAGAAGGCATCAGGCCACGTGGCCCGAGCACCTTTCCGAGCGGACCAACTTGTCCCATCATGTCTGGCGTCGCGATACAGACGTCGAAATCGAGAAAACCTTCGCGAATTTTCTTCGCGAGATCCTCTGCACCAACTTCGTTAGCACCGGCCTCCAACGCTGCTTTCGCAAGGTCGCCCTTTGCAAACACAACCACTCGCTGAACCTTGCCAATCCCATGCGGCAGCACAACGCTTCCACGGATAAGCTGATCAGCTTGAGTTGGATCAATTCCTAGATTCATGTGAATCTCGACCGTTTGGTCGAATTTCCGAGCGACAAACCCCTTGAGGGTTTCGACCGCTTGCTGCAAAGGGACCGGATCCTTTCCAGGAACCTTTGACATCATGGACTTCATGGCTTTTGTTGATTTCACCATCGTTTAACCCTCCACCTCTATTCCCATGCTCCGGGCTGTGCCTTCAATCATGCGTCGAGCATGAGCGAGGTCGCGGGCATTTAAATCTTGCATCTTCTTCTTGCAGATATCATCGACCTGCTCAGCTGTAACCTTACCAACCTTCACTTTGTGAGGCTCGCCCGATCCGCTTTTCAGGCCCGCAGCAATCTTTAGGAGCGCTGATGCCGGAGGGCTTTTCGTTTTGAACTCAAACGAACGATCCGAATAAACCGACACAACCACCGGGATCGGGGTTCCGTTGTATTCTCGCGTTCGCTCATTAAACTGCGACACAAACTGCCCCAAGTTCACACCGAACTTACCGAGCGATGTACCCACCGGAGGCGCGGGCGTCGCCTGACCTCCCGGCACTTGAAATTTTGCTTGTCCATCTAACTGCTTGGACATGTTTTGGCTTACCTACCGATCGAGTGACTTTTGAGTGTTTTCAAATGGAATACTGATAACGCTAGACGCCGAACCAAAAAAGGGACGCGCGGCCAACCGAATGCCGACCGCTAAATTGCCTCAATTTGCCAGTGATCTAACTCAACCGGCGTGCTGCGTCCAAAAATACTGATGATCACAGTAACGCGACCATTGGCTTCGTCGATGCGATCGACTTCGCCTTCCAGATTCTGGAAGTTTCCTTCCTTGACGCGAACATGATCTCCATTTCGAAACGGGATCGTGGTCTTGAGAGCATGCTCTTCTTCGGCATCGGGAAACACCATCTTGATGATCCGCTCGACTTCGCCATCGTTCATCGGAGTCGGCTTGCCAGCCGCCCCAGTGAAGTCACCGATGCCGGGAGTCTCGCGAACAAGAAACCAACTTTCGTCGGTAATCCCCATCCGAATCATGATGTAGCCAGGATATAGCTTTCGCTTTACAACCTTGCGTTTACCAGCCCGCGTAAACTCAACCACATCTTCGGTGGGAACAAGAATATCAGCAAAGAGCTCCTTAAAGCCGGATAAAGCTATCCGCTTCTGGAGCGCCTCGCGAATCGTGTCTTCGCGGTTAAATGCAACCTTGAGAATGTACCAGCGCAGCGGTGGCTGCTCGGATGCTTCTTCAGCTGCTGATGCCTGATGTAATTCGCTCACTGTCAAAACCTTCGCGCCAGTACTATCGAACCGCTTCCCACAGCCAACAAAAGCTGCCAAAGATGACAACCTATCGCTAACCGCTAGCGAATCTCCTGGCTTATGCCTTATCGAGCTTTTATAAAAAACCGCTCGACGAAGTCTTTACCTAAGAAATCTTCAACCATTGGAATATTGTTACCCAAAGCAAATCGTAGCCGAATAACAACAATGCCAAAAATGCGATCGTGAATATAACAACCAACGACGCCCTGTAAAGCTCAGACCATGCCGGCCAAGAAACTTTATTCATTTCGGCTTCTACTGAGATCAAAAAGTCCGCAAATCGCGGCCAGTTCACCAATCGATACGAGACCCACATACCAACCAGACACAAAATCGACGGAATCGCCCACTTGATCGCAATCCCCTGCGCACCACTTCCGAAATTCACGTCGATCAAAAACGTTTCGTAAAAACGCCAAGCAGCAAGAAAACAAGCCGCCCACATCGCCAAACAGGTAACCTGCCGGACCATGCGGCCTTGATTTCGCTTGTACACTTCCGTCAACAACAATTCGCTCCAAAAAGAGCGGGTCGTGATGGCATCGTTGGTCGACATTAGAAGGACCTAAAGGACACAAGGGACAAAAGGAAGAAAAAACAAACCTGAATTTTTTAGCGATAAAGCAGGGGCGGAGGGAATCGAACCCGCAACCGCCGGTTTTGGAAACCGGTGCTCTGCCAATTGAGCTACACCCCTGAAGGAAAAACACTGGCCGTTCACACGACCAGCGTTTTGTTCGCTCGATTTAAATCGACCATCAGCCTCCGCAGCGCGAGCCCTTTCGGCCCAACAATACTACTCGAGGATCTTGGTAACCACACCAGAACCGACCGTCTTGCCACCTTCTCGGATTGCAAAGCGGATACCGTCGTCGATTGCGACCTGCTTTTGCAGCTCGACCTCTAGCTTGACGTTGTCTCCAGGCATGCACATTTCAGCACCGACCAAGTTCGCGGTTCCCGTAACGTCCGTTGTGCGGAAGAAGAACTGCGGGCGATAACCGGAGAAGAAAGGCGTATGACGCCCACCCTCTTCCTTGCTCAAGCAATAAACTTCGCAATGGAACTTCTTATGCGGGGTGATCGAACCTGGCTTCGCAAGCACTTGGCCACGCTCGATGTCTTCTCGCTTGACACCACGAAGCAGGCAGCCGACGTTATCACCAGCCTTGCCTTCTTTCATTTCCTTGCGGAATTGCTCGACACCCGTCACCGTTGTCTTTTTCTTTTCTTCCATCAGACCGACGATCTCGACTTCTTCGCCGACCTTGATCTGGCCACGCTCGATACGACCGGTAGCAACCGTTCCACGACCTTCGATACTGAAGACGTCTTCAACCGCCATCAAGAATGGCTTGTCTTCTTCGCGGCTTGGCTGAGGAATAAACGAGTCGATCGCGTCAATGAGGTCACTGATGCACTTGCTGGCAACCGGGTCCGACGGCTTGTCGTACGCCGCCTTGGCTTGACCGCGAATAATCGGGGTGTCGTCGCCAGGGAAGCCATACTTGTTGAGAAGCTCGCGAATCTCAAGCTCGACAAGCTCAAGCAACTCTTCGTCATCGACCAAGTCACACTTGTTCAAGAAGACCACGATCGCAGGCACACCAACTTGGCGGGCCAACAAAACGTGTTCTTTCGTCTGCGGCATTGGGCCGTCAGCAGCGCTCACGACCAAAATCGCGCCGTCCATCTGGGCGGCACCGGTGATCATGTTTTTAATAAAGTCGGCGTGACCGGGGCAGTCAATGTGGGCATAGTGCCGATTCGGCGATGAATACTCGACGTGCGATGCTGCGATCGTCACCGTCTTGGTTGCATCTCGAACCGTACCGCCCTTGGCGATATCCGCATACGACTTGGGAGTCGCCAAGCCCTTAGCCGCCTGAACTGCGAGCAACGCACCAGTGGTGGTTGTCTTTCCATGGTCAATATGACCAATGGTGCCTACGTTACAGTGGGGTTTGACCCGTTCAAATACCTCTTTAGCCATTGTTCAGAACACCTAAAAGCAAAAAACTCGACAAAATCACACTTCTAACTCAGAGCTGCTGATGGGACTTGAACCCACGACCTCTTCCTTACCAAGGAAGTGCTCTACCAACTGAGCTACGGCAGCCTACCAAATTTCTTCGCATCGACAACTGCAACCGACCGATTGTCGGACGAATGGGGTCGAATTATTCGTTTTCTTAAGCGGGTGAAGGGAATCGAACCCTCGTATTCAGCTTGGAAGGCTGCTGCTCTACCATTGAGCTACACCCGCAACCGCGCTGTCTGAGCGCCGCCCTACTGTGGCACAGCCGCCTCCTGAAAGCGACTGCTTAAGGGGCGATGCGCTGGCTTCCGGTGCGGCAGTGGTGGAGAGGGTTGGATTTGAACCAACGTAGGCATAGCCAACGGATTTACAGTCCGTCCCCTTTAACCACTCGGGCACCTCTCCTGGACTGCCGCCGGAGCCATGCAACGAAGCGCATCAACAGACCGGCAAATGCCGCGTCGAT
>JANPLJ010000921.1:0-4677 GCA_031426475.1 Pirellulaceae bacterium
ATGCGATCGCGGCGACATCGCTGACAAAGTCGTTGCCGATTCCACGTCGAATTGTGACGATACTGGAAGGCGAGAGCCTGCTGAACGATGCGACGGGCTTGGTCGCATACCGCATGGCGGTCATTGCGGCAACGACGGGCGAATTTTCACTGAGTTCGTCTTGCGTCACGTTTCTATGGTCGGTGCTGGGAGGAACTCTGCTCGGATTGTTTGCTGGTTGGTGCGTCGTTCGCGTTCATCGAATGTTGGACGATCCGGTCGTAGAGACAACGCTGTCGCTGTTAACGCCGTACGCCGTCTACTTGCCATGTGAAGCGATGCACGTTTCGGGCGTGTTGGGGGTCGTCACGACGGGGTTATACGTTCAGCAGCGCGCGAACTGGTTGTTGTCGTCGGCGACTCGTCTGCACGCGACCGCGGTCTGGGAAACGGTCTTGTTTGTTTTGAATGGCTTGACGTTTATCTTTATCGGTCTTGGCTTGCGTGATGTCATGGCGGCGATCGCCGACGAGCCGCTCTGGTGGAACGTGTCGATTGCGATATGCATCTTGCTGGTCACGATTGCCGTTCGATTGTTGTGGGTCTATCCCGCGGCTCATATTCCGCGTTGGTTAAGTCGATCGTTTCGCGAGCGAGATCCTGTTCCACCAGCATCGTATCTTTGGATTATCGGTTGGACGGGCATGCGAGGTGTTGTCTCGTTGGCAGCAGCATTGGCATTGCCAATTGATTTCCCCAAGCGGGACTTGATACTTTTCGTGGTCTTCGGTGTGATCCTCGGAACGTTGGTCCTTCAGAGTCTTAGTCTGCCATGGATGATTCGGAAACTCGGCATTGGCTCGCTCAATCGACCGTTGATCGAGCAAGAGATAGACGCTCGACTCTGGATGCTCGCCGCGGCCAGCGCATACCTCGAGCGATCCGCCGATCGTTCTTCCGAGAACCATCAAGACGTTCAATACTTGCGAGAGCACTTCGAATCGCATGCCAATCGATTGGTTGCCAAGTTGGCGCTCGAGCTCGATGACATCGATCCCGAAACACGTTGGCGAGCCCCAGTCTGTCGCGAACTTCATCTGGGGGCCCTCGCCGCCCAGCGCGAGCGACTCGAAGAACTCCAGCAATCGGCTGTCATCGAAGATCACCTCGCTCAACAACTACGCCGCGAGATCGACCTCGAAGAGACGCACTTAATTTCGTCATCGGCAATGCATGCCTAACAGCTAACGCAGCGATCGTGGTCCCGCGACTTCGTTCGCGGGAAACATGTCAGCGAACGGAGTCGCTGACCCACCGGCGATACATCGGTAGCCCCTAGGTGTGCCGTCTGATTGTCACGGAGTCAGCTATGATGTCGCATACGTTTTGCCTCGCGTTACTCGGAAGGGTGCAAGATCGATTCGAACCGTTGCATTCGACATCAGTGCGACCATCGTTTCGGCTGTGATGGGAGAAAAGTGGATTCCATGTCGGTAATGCCCCGCAGCCACGTAAACATTAGGGTGACTCGGCAGGTTACCTAGATACGGCAACCCATCGATCGAACCAGGGCGTAGACCTGACCACGATTTTTCGACCTGTGCGGATTCGAGTTGAGGAACCAACTGTCGAGCCCACTGCGTAAGTTGTTCGATCATTTCCGGAGTTGTACTCTCATCGAAGCCCGCTTCTTCTTCGCAGGAACCGGCTAGAACGTATCCATCGTCGCGAGGGACAAGATAGCGATGGCCTTCGTTGATAACGGAAGCGAACGGTTGTTTATCGCAACGGAACAGGACCATCTGTCCACGTACCGGGAAGATACCTGTCTGCAATTTGAGTTCAGGGATCGTCAGTGGGGTCCACGCTCCAGCGGTGATGCAAACCCGCTTGGCTTCGTAGCGACCCAGGGTGGTTTGGACTACGATCGATCCATCGGAAACGTCCATGCCCTTCATCGATTCCTGTTCATGAATAAGCACACCGCGTTTTTTGCCGGCGAGTAGAAGTGCTTTCAGGTAGCGGGGGTTTCGGATTTGGCGTTCTTCTGGGAGATACCAGACAGATTTGAACGCAGACAAGGCGGTTCGCTGGAGTGCGGGAACCCGCTCCATGGTTTCACGAGGAGTCCATCGCTGGAATTCGATCCCATGATCTGTCCACCAGGCTTCATTGGCGATTAAGGTTGCTAACTCGCCATTAGTTCTCGCCAAGTAGAGTCCACCGCAATGGCGAAAACCGACATCGATCCCCGTTTCGTATTCCAGCAAACTGCACCAATCCTTGAACATTGCGTCTGAAAGCGACCGGAGTTGCTCGATCGGATCATGGACGCCGCGTGAAGCTCCAGGCGGGAGGATTCCGGCCCCGGCCCAAGAAGCACCGCTTCCGACCCGTCTTTGTTCGAGGATTCGGACCTTCCACCCCCGACGAGCCGCATGCCAGGCGATGGCTAGACCGATGACTCCACCGCCGCATACAATAAGGTCATCTATTCTGCTCGCCGTCATTTGTTGCCTTCCTAACCGTAAAATACGGTACGATCTACCGGATCGGACCGCCGGCGCGGGGCATTCGGGTGCCATTTGTCGTACGGTTCCTGACTATGGTTGAAAGGCCGTTCGCTTTGTATCATGCTCAATGATTGTCAAATTGGGAAGTAACACACTCTGGTAATCTCGCTTTATGGTACGTACCGGAAATCCCAATCGCTTTATTTTTGAACAACGATCGTCGCAAGCAATCGGAACACGTGGTTCGGTATGGCCAAGTTAACTTCCGAAGAATTCCTGAGCTGTGTTGAGAAGAGTCGCTTGGTAGAAAGCGCCGCTTTGGAGGACTTTCGTAAGAAGACACAGCAGCAATACGGCGACTCATTACCAGACGATCCAGTCGTGCTCGCGAAGCAGTTTGAGTCGGCAGGTTTGCTGACGCGCTGGCATTGCGAGAAGCTGCTTCAAGGGCGATACAAAGGTTTCTTCCTCGGCAAGCACAAGCTCCTTGGCCACTTAGGTACTGGTGGTATGAGTACGGTCTATCTGGCCGAGCATGTGATGATGCATAGCAAGCGAGCCATCAAAGTCTTGCCGAAGAGCAAGCTTGGTAACAATTCCTATCTGCAACGTTTCCAACAAGAGGCTAAGGCTGTTGCCTCGCTGAATCATCCGAATATCGTTCGCGCGTACGATATCGATAACGACGGCGACACTCACTATCTTGTAATGGAGTATGTCGAAGGCTCGGACTTGCAGACGCTCGTTCGCAAGAAAGGTCCTGTCGACTACGACAAAGCCGCGGACTTTATCGCGCAAGCTGCACGAGGTCTCCAGCATGCCCATGAGATGGGGTTGATCCATCGTGACGTTAAGCCGGCCAATCTCTTCATCAATCGCGATGGAATGATCAAGGTACTTGATTTAGGACTAGCCTTGTTCGCCGACGAGAGCCAAGCGTCCGTGACGATGGAGCATAACGACAAGGTCCTTGGAACCGCCGACTATCTCGCTCCCGAGCAAGCGATCAATAGTCACAATATCGATGCTCGTGCGGACATCTATGGTCTCGGTTGCAGTCTTTACTTCTTGTTGACGGGTCACCCTCCATTTCCTGAAGGAAGTATCGCGACTCGAATTGCCAAGCATCAGTCGACGATGCCCGAGGATATCCGCAAAGATCGCCCGGACTGCCCCGGCGAATTAGATGGTATTTGTGTCAAGATGATGCAGAAGGACCGCCGCTTTCGCTATCCAGACTGCGCGAAGGTCGCCGAGGTTCTCGAAGCGTGGCTGGTGGACTATCGTAAGTCCCAAAAAGTCATCAAATCTAAAACGCCTGTCGGAGTTCCGTCGACTGGACCAGGCGAAGGTAGCAAATCATCGGTCGGCAACGGCTCGGCCATTGGCAACCCTCGCGACAACGAAACGGTCAGCAATCGAAGCGGGGATACGATGGGTGGCAATTTGAGTTCCAGAAGTGGATCGATTGTCTCGCTTTCGGCCTCGGACAGTGGCGCGCTGCGTGCCATTGCTCTGAACGGTGGTTCGGACGTCGGGAGTCGCATCGATCTGGAAAATGATACCAATCGTCCGAACCCTCATCGCGAAAAATTGAAGAGGCCAGGCGATTTGTCCCAGGCTAAATCGCTCAATCCGCTCCAAAACAAGGCGATTCCCCTTCCCAAGGAAACTTCGGCGAAGACATCCGGACGCTTGCCCCCGGTATCCCAGAGTTCCTCGCCACAACGGACGACGCGAAATACTTCGCCCAAGAAAACCTCGCTTAATCTGGTCCTTGCAGGCGTTATCGCCGCAATTATTATCCTAGCTGCTTTGATGCTGACGTGGTTGTTCTCGTAGTTGAATGAGTACACCAAGGGCCCGGAAACTTCTATAAGATGCTTAGTTCATCCAACCACGAGTGCAGATGCTGTTTCAATTGAAAAGCGAGTTAGTCGGTATGAGTTTGCCCCCTTTATGCAATTGGCGTTTCTTGGCGACTTGCTTTGTAGTCGCTTGGTTGTCCCTTCAACCTGGATCGATGCCGTACTGCAGCGCCCAAAATGCTTCATCTGCAGACCAGATTCGCCAGTCGATCGTGACGGCGGGGAATGAGTATCGCGCTGGGAAAATCGACGAAGCCGTGGCGCTACTCAATCGGACGACAGTACAACTTCAGAAACTTGCCAAGGAAGCCGAGAAC
>JANPLJ010000922.1:0-5899 GCA_031426475.1 Pirellulaceae bacterium
CTTCGACTCGACTGGATGGGCGTGATTCTCTGCTTCGAGCTCTTTCTCTCGGGAATCGACTCATGCTCTGCCTGGGCTTTGTCGAGCTTTTTTCTTGTGGTAGCCCGATCCGTTCGATCGATTCGTGACGGAAGGTGGGTATGAAAATCGTTGGTAACTCTCAACAGCGGGGGCTGATCGGACGAAACTCGGTTGGCTCGGGACGACGATACTCATAGTCGACGCTACTCATAGTCGCACAAAATCGACGCAAGTGGTTAAAAGAAAAGGGGATATGCAGCGCGGTGCAATTTCTTGCATCGCTTTGCATATCCCCCAAGTGGAGGTGAAGGGACTTGAACCCATGACATCTTGCTTGCAAAGCAAGCGCTCTCCCAACTGAGCTACACCCCCGGGGTGTTCGGTTTTTGGAACGGCGTGCCTAAGTTAGGAGGCAACGCCATTTTTTAGTTTCTGGTAGATCCGTTCTTCCAAAGGACAAAGCGTAATAAATTTTGTCCATCTTGGCTAGTGCGCACGCCTGGATTCGAACCAGGGACCTCGTCGTTATCAGCGACGCGCTCTAACCAACTGAGCTACGCGCGCAGGTCACACATCTCCCTGCGACGGTTGGTCTTGGAGAAACTCCCCGCGATCAGGTAGACTGGCAAATGTAGCCAAAGGTTCGGGCGTGTCAACCGCGTTCCGCCCGGCCTAGGCATACTGCGTGCGAATCGATGAAGCCCATTAGGAATCTGCTTGGAAAAACGGCGACATCAGAATTTCGAAAGTTTCGCGGTATCACAGAATATTCGTCCAGGTTGAATAAGCAAGGAGCTTCCATTCCATGGTAATGACCAGTGTTTTTTTTCGTCGATCCTTTTTTTGGAGCGTAATTCCGAAAATTCCAGCGATAGCGATCGTGATAAGCGTGACGGGGCTTTTGTCGACATCTTCGGGGGCAGGCGTGGATGCCCAGTTAGTCGCAAAGGGGCTCGCGAGGGCAGCGAAGCAAGTCGATGCGGAATACGACAAGGTCGATCCCAAGGATACGGCCACTTGCACTGGCACCTTTGAAACCCGTAATGAAGTTCGCGGTCTCTTGATTTCGGCGGCCAACGGGCAACCTCTGCGGTGGTTGGCCGACACCAACGGAGATGGGCCGATCGACCTATTTTCCTTTTTTAGTAGTGGAGTCGAGGTCTATCGCGACATCGATAGCGATTTTGATGGAAAAATCGATCAATCGCGATGGATGGGAACGGCTGGCATGCGATGGGGGATCGATAAAGATCAAGATGGAACGATAGACTCTTGGAAAATGATCTCCGCTGAAGAGGTTACGTCCGAGGTGGTCAAGGCCGTTCGAGACAGTGACCCCCAGCGTTTTCAACGGCTTCTGATGTCGAAAGACGAGCTCAAGGAGATCGGTTTGGGCAGCGGCAAGCGAGAAGAGCTCGCGGAGCGCCTGGATGCCGCAATCGCCGAATTTAAGAAGTTTGCAACGTCCCAAAAATCGTTCGATAAAGCGAGTCGTTGGGCAAGCTTCGGCGCTGACAAGCCCGGGTTGGTGCCAGCTGGAACTGCGGATTCGACGGAAGATATTTTAGCCTACGAGAATGCAATGGCCGTCGTCGATACTTCGGCAGGTCCTCAACAACTGATGGTCGGGACTCTTGTCAAAGTGGGCGAAACATGGCGATTGCTGGACGTTCCGAAGTTGGTGTCCGAAGGGACCGCAATCAGCGAAAACGGTTTGTTCTTCGCTTCGTCGACCAGCAACCGTGGAACTTCGTCAAGTGGCACTGGGACCGCGATTTCTGCGACGATGGAAAAGCTTATCAAGGAAATCGAAACGATCGAAACAAAACTTCAGGATCCCAAAGCGGACAAGGCTAAGCTTCACAGCCAAAAGGCCGATCTACTTGAGCAGTTGATAGCGAATTCGTCGACGCAAGAAGATATCCAGGCTTGGACGCGTCAGATGGCTGATCAAATTCTTTCCGCTGTTCAATCGGACGAATATCCAGGTGGCATTGCGCGACTCAAGAAGCTGGAATCGAGCCTTCAATCCAGCAAAGAAGCCCGATCCGAAGTCTCGTATGTTAGCTATCGAATCCTTGGCGCGGAGTACAATTTGGCTGTCAGCGGAAAAGATGTAAACCACGAAAAAGTTCAAGAGCAACATCTGAAGCGACTTGAAGAGTTCGTTGGGGCATATCCAACCAGTCCGGATTCGGCCGATGCCATGCTGGAAATTGGACTCAATTGTGAGCTTACCAACGAACTCAAGACAGCTGAACAATGGTATCGAAAAACGGCTTCTAGTTTCCCGGGCACACCGCAGGGAGAAAAAGCCGAAGGGGCCGTTTTGCGATTGAATCTGGAGGGCCAGGAAGTCTCGTTCGCCGGCACCACGCTGAACGGTAAGAAGTTTTCGACTGCCAAAATTGGCAAACCTGTTCTTGTGCATTATTGGGCCTCCAGTTGCGGACCTTGCAAAGCGGACATGCAGGAGTTGCGAAAACTTCAATCCAAGTACGCCAAAAAAGGGCTGACCGTCGTCGGGATCAATACCGACCGCGATGCAAAACAAGCCGTCGAGTTTCTGCAAGCCAACAAAGAGATCGACTGGGTTCAGCTGTACGAAACGGGCGGACTAGAAAGCAAGATTGCAGCTGGTTTGGGAGTCCTTTCGCTGCCGGTCACGATTTTGATTGATAAAGATGGCAAGGTTGCGAAGTCGACGTACCATTACACACCGACTTTGGAAGCCACGATCGAAGGAATGCTGCGCTAGTTTTCTAGGGCTGCAAAAGTAGCCGAGTTGTCAGAGTTTGGACGATTACGTATTGCACAACATTTAGTTACCGATTTAGCGGAACGGCGCGAGCCGTCCGGTGCCGCAAATCGGACGGCTTGCGCCCTTCCGCTACAATTCGCGTTCGGTAACTTATTGACGTGCGATGCCTTAGCTTCATCCAAGTTCTTACGAATTGGGCTCCTGTAGCCACGAACGAAAATGTTGCAAAATCGAACAATCCGTTGTTTGGTTTGTTTGGGGCTCGCAGAAAATGGAAAGAATGGAAGGCTCAAATCAGCCAGAGCGACCCGTCCCTGGCTGGCTTCGAAAACCAGGATTTCCAGAGTTTTCATGGCTGAAAAGTGAGCTGGCCGACATTTCTAACCGGTTTGGCTCAGTCTTTTGGCGCAGTGTTTGCTATTAAATGAGGAAGAAGCCGCTTTTCTACGGCTTCTCGGTGGCGAAATGGCGTACAGGAAATAGACTTAAGCTGTTCGCTAAGATTGGTTTGGCCCTAGTTTTCCAGAATACTTTTTCAAGTTTGTGTCCGTTGGAGTATACCCAAATATGACTACCGTCCGTTCCTTCCGTTCGGTTGGTGCTTCGATCCTGAGTTTTGCGGTAACGTTAGGCGTTGCTTCGATCGGTCGATCTGACACTGCAGTTGCTCGATGGGCGACTTATGAAGCTGAGGCTGGCCAAACCTACTATGCTTTGAGTTTGAAAGCTGATTTTCATAAGCCCAATGTTCCGTCTCGGTCGAACCGTGTCGTCGTCCTGATAGACACATCTGCATCTCAGACTGGGTTCTTCCGAACCGATTCTTTCTCGATCCTAAAGTCGTTTACGGCTGGTCTACCGAGTGATGCGCAGGTTGCAATCGTCGCTTGCGATGTAGAAGCAGTCAACCTTACCGAAGGTTTGCAGGGACCTGCTTCGCCTGCAGTGGCTAAAGCATTTGAAAAGCTAGATCTTCGCTTGCCATTGGGAACGACAGATTTGGCTGGCGCATTGCGAACAGCCCAGAAAATTCTAGGCGAGCAATCGAACGGATCGATTGTCTATATTGGCGACGGAGTTGTGAGAAGTCATATATTGAACAAGGACGAGTTCCGGAATCTGGTAGGCGAACTGGTTCAATCCAAGACGAGTGTGAGCAGTTTGGCCATTGGCCCGTTTTTGAACGTCGAAGGGCTTGCGACTCTAGCAAATCATACGGGCGGGCGAGTCTTCGTTCGCAATAACATCCAAGCAACGAATCAGCAGATTGGCCAGACGTTGGCCAACGCTTCGATCGAGCCTATATTTTGGGTAGAGAGTTCGCAGTTGCCGAAATCGCTGAGCTCGCATCTGCCAGAGGCTCTTCCACCGTTACGATCGGATCGAGATTCTGTTTTGATCGGTCTACAATCCATCGCGTCTACTGCTTCGGAATCGAACCAGCGAGTTGTTTTGAAGGGTTCGGTGGAAGGCATCCAAAGAGAATTGGATTGGTCCGTTGTTTGCGAAAACAGCAATCCGGATTTTGCGTTTTTGCAAACGATTGTCGAAAAGGCAAGCAGCGATAAGGGGCTTTTCCTCCCAACGGCCGGTTCCGAAGCCTTACGAGACTTAAGCATGGCGTTGGTCGACAATGCGTCTGAGTTGGTGAAGAGCGGGCGATTTGCGTTGCAGTCAGGCGACAAGGTTGGTGCGATGCAAATTGCCGAAGAGGCTTTGAAGCGTGACCCCAATAGTTTGGAAGCCAAAAACCTTCGCGAAGCAGTCCAACAGAAAATGGATTCGGCGAGCTTGCCTCGGAAAGTAAAATTCATTCAGACAGGGGCAACCGAGGACATTTTTGGTGGTCCTCTTTCGCCCGTAGCGCCTGTCGCGGAGGTCGAATCGCTATCGCCTTCCGCACCGAGTGCACCTATCCCCATCGTTGAGAATGCTGCCATCGGGGGCACATCGGTTCCAATGACTCAGGATATGCTGGTTGTGCCTGCAGTTCCATCGACGCCCATTACTGGTTACTCGACACCGACCGTTGACGGGCTTTATGATTTAGCAACGGCTGGCGATTTACTTTCCCAAGAGGAAGGCATTCGTCGTCTCAAGGCAGAACGTTTGCAAGCTGACGTGGACGCTCGATTGCGAGAGGCCCGGAATCAAGTCGCACGTGACCCTTCAGGGGTCGAAAATTCATTGAAGTTATTGTTAGGTGAAATTCGCCGAGCTTCGGAACTCGAACCAGGCGCACGGGCTCAGATGGAATCCAAAGTACGAGCTGCGATTGAGTCGTCGAGTCGAAGCGCTGCGGTATTTCGAGAACAATTCGAACGCGCTGAAGCGGTTGCAACGCAGGCTTCTGCGACAGAACGATTGTTGTCCGAACGAGAGCGTATGTCCGCATCGGTACAGCAGTTGGTGGAGCGGTTCAACGCATTGATGACTCAGCAGCTCTATGCCGAGGCGAACAACGAAATTGCACCGGTCATCAACGAACTTCTTCCCGATACGACAATTTCTCGAGCGGTTGAGCTCGAATCGGGAATGGCTTCGAATCAAGCGCTTATCGAAGAGGTGATTTATGCAAAGCGTCGCGGATTCATCGATGTGATGTACTCGACCGAAAAGACGTCCATTCCGATCACAGATGAACCGCCGGTCGTGTTTCCCCCAGCAGACGTTTGGCGAGCGTTGTCGGCTCGTCGATTGGAGCGTTATGGTTCGATCGATCTAGCTGCTGGGTCAAGCGCAAGTGAAAAGAGAATATACGATTCATTGAAAGACACCGTGAAGCCAGACTTCAACAACACACCGCTTCAAAGTGTGATCGATGGTTGGGCGACCGACATGCAGATTCCGATCGTCATCGATAAGATTAAGCTTGAAGCAGCGGGCGGAGCGACGGCCGAAGATCCAGTAACATTGTCTACGCCGGAAATATCGTTGCGATCTGCGTTGCGGCTGATCCTGGATCCAAAGGAATTGACTTATGTCATCGAAGATGAATCGCCGTTATTAATTGTCGTCCGACAAATCCGTGGGGTCATCTCATGGACATTACCCTACACCTTTCCCAATGGGTAAACAGACAGACACACGAATCGATCGATGTGCATCCGTGATCGT
>JANPLJ010000923.1:0-1587 GCA_031426475.1 Pirellulaceae bacterium
CGACGCATATCCGCGTCCAAAATCACGACACGTTTGCCACCCTGCGCCATCGAAACACCTAAGTTTGCCACCGCCGTCGATTTACCATCGCCTGCCGATGGACTGCTCAGCAAGTAAACCTTGGCCCCGGAATTGCTCCCAAAGAACATCAGTGCTGTTCGGCACGCGCGAAATGCCTCCGAAGCTGCTGAACGAGGATCAATCGCAGTAATCAACGTCGAGACACAACCAAAGTTATTCTTGGCCTTCGATTTCGCAATCGTCGGAATCTTGCAGATCACGGGAACCTTCATCCGTTGGAAAATTTCGTACGGATTGCGGAAAGTCAAATCGGCTCGATCGATCAAGATCGCCAACCCCGATCCGAGTAACCCACCGATCAGAAGAGAAAACAGGATGTAGTTGCGCAGGACGGGGGCAACGACACCGCCTTTTTGTGCCTGGTCGATCACGCGAACCCGCATCGTACTGAAATTCGAAGCGATCACTGTAAAATCTCTCAGCCGATCCTGCGTATCGCGCTCTGATTGTTCTTTCGCTTTGATCGAATCCTTTAACAAATTCAATTCGGCCATTTCCTGACGAATCACCGTTGCCTTCGCATCCATTCTTTTGTATTCGTCATCCAGAATAGCAATTGCTTGTTCATGTTGTTTCTGTTCGCGTTGAAGCGTCACTGCATAGATTTTAATCGACGCTTGATTGACCCCCGCGTTTTCTTGGCCAGCTTTCTTATTCTCCGCTTCATTTGCCGCGGATTCGGAAGAGATTTCGTTTCGCAATTTCGTCAGTCCTTCTTCAAGCGACTCTCTCCTTGTTTCAAGAGATTCGAGCTGAAGCTTGATGCGATCATTGCTCGGATGCAGCTCACCCAACTGCCGACTGTTCATCTTCTTTCTCAGCATTACGTCGTCGATTTCAGAGTTGGTCCTATCCAACATATCCTGAAACTTGCGCATCTGCGAACTTCGGTCTTGCATATCATTGGGCAGGGGAGTTGCAAGGTTTCCAAAGAATCCATGACTCAAATATTTCTCCGCTTCAATACTTAGCGACTGCATCGCCTCCGGAGCCATTTTTCCATCAGGCCCGATTGCCTCGATAAGGCCCTTCAGTCGCTCACGCACCTGAACTAATTGTCGGCTTCTTTCATATCGCTCTTGCTCTACTTGCTTCTGACGTTCAAGGTACGGATTCTTGAGGTCTGCGCTATCGTTTTCAGCAGAAAGATTCAAATTCTCCATCAGCGTGTAGTATCGCGCCTTCAGATCATCCTTGTCCGTCACCAACTGCTGGTGAAGCCGTTCAATCAACGCGATCGAATCCAACGCGTTATTCTCGCGTTCATCTTTCAGTGACCGCTGGTAGGATTCGACAACAGCATTCAATATGGCTGGCAACTCATCAGCGATCGGACCGCGACACGTCAGATCCAACGTATCCATCGCATTCGGGGCAGGTTTTACCGTGACCATCCTCTTCAACGCGAAATACGGTGAGGCGATGCCGTTGAACGTTTCCAGCTCGCCAAGCTTCCCTCGCTCAATTGCGCTGTCGAGAACTTCCTGGCTAGAGATAAGCGCCTGC
>JANPLJ010000924.1:0-2847 GCA_031426475.1 Pirellulaceae bacterium
ATCGTACTTAGATGCTCCATTGTCGCCTTTCGCTCCGCTAAAGGGGTGGGAGCTGAAGAACACTCGTCTATTGAGGCAACGTTTAACGATAGGGAAACTCGGTCGCGATTTACGCTACTTTCGCAGAGCGAAAGGCGACTATTGGCAGCAAGCAGAATGTTGGATTGGGTCATGATCGCACATTCTACTCGCAACGCCGATCACCTCCTAGTGCTTTGTCAATTAGGTACACGTGAGTGCCACTGGCTATGCCAGTGTTGTAGCCGCAAAGGATGCTATCAATCCAACACTGGCATAGCCAGTGGCACCCAACCCCTGTTTATCTAAGTGACAATGCAGCTAGACTGCTGGGTCAGCGGGCGGAGCCGCTGCCCCACGAGACCTTCCATTCATTATCGAAAAAGTCGGCAGCCACGACGCGGCCGGCTGATTCGGCATTCGGTGGTTCGGAGATATCGAGGATCGCCCAGTCGGGAAGCTTGGGATTCTGAAGCGAGTTCGTGCGATCATGGGCTTCGCGAAACGTGAGCCCTGAATTCAGAATGACATATCGGGTTGGGTTCAGCGGATTCGGATAGCAGAGTACCGGAATACTCTTGGCAGCAGGAGCTTCTTGGTTGCCAATTTTGACAACGCGATCATTCCAAGTCAGCACTCCGTTGAGTTTCGAATCCGCCATCACCTTCGCAATCAACGAATTAGACGTCGGCGTTCCCCACAGCACCAGGTGACATTCTTTCAAGTCTTGTGGCGTGATTTCGCTCGCCTTTCGAACGATCGCATCTCCTCGCATCAACGAACGCCACCGAACTAAAAAATGCGATGATTCATCGCGCACCCATCGATCGATGGCATTCGCATTGGAATCTTGCTCAGGTAGAACGACGATGAATCGAGCTTTGAAACCGTCGTCAATGGGACCTTGAAGCCCCGGTTGCTTCCGTAAGCCGTTGGTCGAATTGAAACCCTTCTTGTGCCAGCTCCAAGTCACACCGGGCTCGCGAGGTTGCTCAGTCGGTGTTTCAACGCCGTCAACAAAAACCTTCGATGACGATGAATATGGATGACTGATGATTACTCCGGTAACATTCTTGGTGATCAACCGCATCCCCTGTCTTTCGTCAATCCAAGTCGCTTCGGCTCGAGCGTCTTCCCATGGATTTTCAATTCCAGTAATCTGGAGCCAATGCATACGGCTATAAGCGAGCGTGCGAGTTTGCAAGACAACTTTATCGGGCATAGAATTCCTGCCTCGGGCGACTTCCGATTCGATCTTGGCCTGCACTTCCTTGATGACTTCCGGATGATACTTGTGCCCCATTTCGGGACCGATGAAATGCGGTGGGTGCAGGCCTTCTTTATCCAGTACTTCCACCATGTATTCTGCCGAATCCCGTTGCGGGTCATTCTCGCCAGAGTAGCAAACTAGCGGAACGTTATGGAAGTTACGTGCATAGTTAGGGACATCGTAAACACCCCAAAGCTTTTGTTCATACCATACCGGGAGTTTGTCGGGCGTGATCTTTTGGTAACGCTTCACGTCGACGAAACCAGCTCCGGTGTGAACACACGCCCATTGATCGGCGAAGTGAGCGCCGATGTGCCAAGCGCCG
This sequence comes from Pirellulaceae bacterium, assembly GCA_031426475.1. Lineage (GTDB taxonomy): Bacteria > Planctomycetota > Planctomycetia > Pirellulales > Pirellulaceae > JAIYDQ01. Next base: position 1,614 of record JANPLJ010000924.1, read on the forward strand.
GCGCCGCCCATGCTGAAACCTGCTAGTGCGATTCGATAGGGATCGACATTGAATCTTGCGATAGCGTCGTCTCTCGCTTCGAATACGTCGGTTTCCCCAGCGCTCTTCCATCCATTGCAGTATCGTCCAAAAGGATGAATGACGATGCTACCCTTTGGCTGGAACTGACCTGGTTTCTTGGCATTCAATCGACCGTGTACGAATTGCAAGTCCGTAGAGGTGTCGCCACGTCCGTGCAGCCAGATCCACATCGGCATGCAAGGATGGTTCTTTCCGAAAGAAAGTCCCTCTGGAATTTCAACACCGTAAGGCTGCGCAGAACCGTCGATCTTCGAATAGAAGCCAAGCACCTTTAGGCCACTTCCTTCCATCCACGGCGTTCGGTTTTCCTTGAGTGCCTCGATGCGCTTTGCTGCTTCATCCAGCAATGCATCAGCCACTTTCACTCCGTCCTCGGGTTTCTTGCCGTACCATTCTTGAAACTCGATCGCATAGCGAACGGCTTTGAGGAAAATCTCCGCATCCGCCGACCGAAAATGTATCTTCACGGAAGAAGACTCCTGGGAAAGCAAGGCAAGTCGGTCGCTAAGCCTCTTGAGCTGTTCCGAACTGGGACTAGCTGTTGGTTTCGGGGGCAGCGAACCACGAAACGACGCGGTCGCACCGTCAGGCTGGAGTTGTGAGTATCCGAATTGGGATAGGATTACAATCAGCAGTAAGGATCGAATGAGCATGCGAGTATTTTCGGCTGAGACGGGAAAGGAGGGGGAAGGTTGCAAAAGATTTTAGCGTTGCAAGTTGCTGCCGTAAAACATGAAATTTGCCAATCAGTTATGCTAGTGCTCTGCGCACCGATAAACGAACCTTAAGAAATGATCAAACCATCATGAAGAAAATCGTTTTAAGCTACTTCGCATTATTTGGATTTATAACACAGATCGACAATGCGTTCGCGCAAACGAGCAAGCCTAACATCATTTTCCTCTTTGCAGATGATTTTTGCTACGAAGCGATTCGCGAATTCGGATACACCGACATCGACACTCCGAACCTAGATCGTTTGGTGCAGCGTGGGACAACGTTTACTCACGCCTACAACATGGGGTCGTGGAGCGGTGCCGTATGCGTAGCGAGTCGAACGATGCTCATTTCTGGACGCAGTGTCTGGGATGCGAACTCGATCTACAAAGAGACCGATCAAGAACGAAAGGCCGGGGTGCTCTGGCCGCAACTG
>JANPLJ010000925.1:0-5065 GCA_031426475.1 Pirellulaceae bacterium
CCGTTAACGGTTGAGCGGCTCAAACTCAAGGATATCCAGGTAGTCGAAACAATCGTCGGGGGTGAGTCAGTGTTTCACAGAAGTCGATAGTTGATTTTCGAATGTTTATCCGTCGTTGCTCGCTTCAAATGAATTTCTTTGCAGATTGCCCCGACCTTGGCAACACGCGGCTGCTGGCGGTCCGCGAAAATATCGCCGACCTCAACGATCCGGTGCACCCCCAAACTCTATCACCTCATGGATGATCCCGAGGAAAGGGACGACATGTCCGCCCGGCAGCCCGAAGTTTTGAAACGCCTCCTTGCCCATGCCGCAGCCGCCCACACCGACCTCGGCGAAGGAAACCGCCCCGGAAAAGGCGTGCGCCCCGTAGGCAAAATGGAAAACCCAACACCTCGACTCCTGAAACCATGAAACACATCCTTGCCATCATCGCAGGGCTACTCGTCACTGCAGACGCAGTCTTCGCCGCTAATAAACCCAACATCATCTTCATCCTCGCCGATGATCTCGGCATCGGGAATGTCGGTTGCTACGGGGCGGACAGCTTTCAGACACCACACATCGACAAGCTTGCTAGTACCGGCACACGCTTCACCCAGTGCTTTACGGCCTCGCTCTGCGGGCCGTCACGCGCGCTGCTCCTGACTGGGCGTTATGCCTTTCGCAACGGCTCCTCTAACCAGGATGCGTGCAAACGCATGCCCAAGTCGGAGCTCCGATTGGCTAGGATATTCAAATCCGCTGGCTATGCGACTTCGGCCATAGGCAAATGGGGGCAGCTCCCCGGCGAGCCCGATCAGGCTGGGTTCGACGACTATCTCACTTTCAATGGCAGGCCATCAAGACGCTGAGGGAACTGAAAACCTCGCCGTTCTTCCTTGCCGTGGGTTTCGCTAAACCTCATCTGCCGTTTGTCGCGCCGAAAGACGACGCGAGCTTGTATCGCTTCGGCCGTGGGCCAGCCCTTGCCATGCCGTTGTAAGTTCGGCAGCACCTTGCCGTACGCGTCTACGATCTCCAAAGCTAAATCTGTTCGAGTCGTCGGGACGGCGAGTTCGCGTTGCAAGCTCACGATCCAAAAAGCATTTTCTATTTTCGAAATATTTGCATCAGTCGGCTTGAGCCCTAATCGTCGGCAAGAATGATGACGATGTTTGGCTTCGCAGTCCGAGTCGCAGCATCGGCAATTCCTCATAGCGTTAAAACGGCGACGAAGGCTTTCATGGATTTCGGTTTACCTCAATCAATCGGCAAAAGTTCATTGAACGGCAAGTTTTTGCTATGGCAGATGCGGACGCAGCAACTTTGTTCGCAGCTCATAGCCTTTTGCGCTCGGGTGCAACATATCGGCGACGTAAAGCTCGGGCTTTGGCAATCCGTCGGCACCGAGCGAATCCGCCCAAAAATCGACGTATACAAGATTCTTTCCGGTATCAATATAGTCGCGCACGAGCTGATTGGCTTGTTGCTGCTTATCGCGCTGCCCCCAGCGCTTGGGGCTTGGGCCGATGTTGAGTAAGACGATCTTCACGTCCGGTAAGACGGCCCAGGTTTTTTCAACATACGTCTTAAAATCGACAAGTACCTGCTCGGGCGTTTTGCCGGAGTTGATATCATTGCCGCCCGCTTGAATCACAATCGTTCGAGGTTGGTAGCGCAGGGTAATGCGGTCAAGGAAGTGGATGGAATCCGAGAGTTGTGAACCACCGAAACCGCGGTTGAGCACCGGCAAGCCAGGGAAATCTTGTTCGAGTGATTTCCACAAACGAATGCCGGAAGCTCCTGTAAAAAGTATGCCGCCCGACGCCGATGGGTTGGTTTTGTCCGCTTCCTCGAATGCGATAATCTCTTTATCGAAGCGATTGCCCGCCGACCACTGGATGCCTTCGACAATGTGCTGGCGAACGAACGGGGTACTCAGAGAGCGAAGATCATGGCCGAATTCAGTATAGAAGAAGCGCCCACCGCTGGCCGGCTCATGCGTCCAGGCAATCGGATGATCCTTTCCCATCGGTTTGCCACCACGGGTCTTGAAATAGTCTCGGACAGGGACGTAGCTAGATTCATCAACGCGCATCAAGACATGGAAACCGGGTAGTCCGGTAACGGCGCGCGAGTGATTCGTCCAGTCCGCCTCGATCCAGAACTCGTCTTTCTGGCCCTTGACGGCAGGGTGATCCTTCGCAGCCGGATCGACGACGACTTTGGCGTTGAGGAAATCTGAGTCGCTGTTAAAGTCACAACCGCCAAGCTGATTCAACCAAGGCCATTTTGTTTGATGCACGAGTGCGGCGTGTAGGCCGACAATGCCCTTCTTTCCCTTCGAAAACCATTCTTCAACGGACGCTCGTTGCTGCTCAGGAATGACCTTGTCGAGTTCATTTGCGTTGTTGAGAAGAAGCACGTCATATTTCTCCAGCACCTTCGGCATTAAATCCTTCTCGTGTTCGGTAATGTCGACTTCGATCCCATGTTCATGACCAAGCAACACTAGCCAACGGTTGATTCTTGGAATATCGGGATGGCGGTAGTAAGCAGTATTGGAATAGACCAAGACCTTAAGGCCCGTACTTTGAAGCGGTGTTGTACTCGGGTCGTGAGCAAATGCGTTGAAGCTGCAACAGATTTGAAAGATCGCGAGTATGAATAATTTTGAAGCAGATAAATGTTGCATAGATAGCTTTATTAAATGAGGCCTTGTCTGTGTCTACTTAATTCGGCAATGGTCGTTGCATAGCGCGAATCAGCGGCTAGGTTGTTAAACTCTTTTGGGTCAGTATCATGGTCGTAGAGAGTAAATTTTCCATCGGGCCATGCCGTAAATGCCCAACGCTCGGTGCGAACACGTTGAGCCAAGCCGTCACCCTTACGCGTGACAAACGTTAGCGCGGGACACTTCCAATCTGCTTGCGGGTTGTCGAGCAGCGGCGCGAGACTCACACCTTCCAGACCGGAAGGTGCTGACAAGCCACACAATTCGGTGAGCGTAGGAAACAAGTCGACAAGCCCGACCGTGCGTGGCGAAACACCTGCCTTTCGTCCCGGCGCAGCGATCATGAGCGGTACGCGAGCGCTCTCCTCGAAGAGGCTCATCTTGCGCCACATTCCTCCGTGTTCGCCGAGATGGTAACCGTGATCGCTCGCGAAGACGACGATCGTGTTTCCATAGCAGCCGAGCCGATTATTGAGATCGTCCACTGCAATAAAGAGAACGTTAGGTTTGGCCGACGTAGTCGGTGGTGCAGCCGACGCGAAATGGAGGCTCGCCAGAAAGAGCACGACGGTGAGGTAGTTCGTTTTCATAAGGAGCCTTTGGGGATTGGAGGGAGTTACTTTGGCAGTGCGCCGCGCCAGCCGGCGGCAAGTTGGTCGCGGAGTCTCGCGACAAGTTCCTTTTGCTCCGACTCAACAGCGAGGTTCACATGCTCATCGGGATCGCTTTGATGGTCGTAAAGTTCGAACTCGTTGCCCCATTCTACAAAACGATATCGTTCGGTGCGCATCGCACGCGCAAGGCCCTGATCCTTTCGCTTACCATTCGGTTGATTCTGACGCATTGGCCAAACACTGAAGGCTGCTGTTTTCCAATTCCGCGCGGGATCAGCCAAGAGTGGTACAAAGCTGCGGCCTTCCAACTCGGGGCGAATCGGTAGGCCAGCCAGTTCGCAGAGCGACGGATAAATATCAACTGTTTCCACCAGCGCTCGCGTGCTCGTTCCGGATGTCGTCTTGCCAGGAGCGCGAACAATTATCGGAATGTGTGTGGAGAGCTCCGTCGTGTTGTGCTTTGCCCATTCGCCGTGCTCGCCAAGCTGATAACCATGATCGCCCCAGAGCACGACGATGGTCCGATTGGCAAGTCCCAACCGGTCAAGCTCCCCGAGAACTCGACCGACCTGAGCGTCCATGTAAGCCGTCGCGGCATAGTATCCATGAATCAGCTCGCACACTTTGTCGTCGGTGAGCTGCTCTTTGGTGATCTCATACGAGACTAACTCGCCCGGTCCATGATAAGCTGCTTCCGGCGTTCCCTTAGGAGGTGTTCGATAGCGAGGGGCCGAAAATTTCGCGCGATCAAACTGGTCCCAGTATTTTTTCGGTGAGACAAAGGGCAAATGCGGCTTGACAAAGCCGACCGCGAGGAAGAACGGGGCATCTTTGAGCGCACCAAGTTTGGCGATTGCTGCGTTGGCCACCTCACCGTCCTGCAAAGCATTGGCGTCGACGTCCAGCGCTTCTGCCGGCGGTCGACCGGCATGCTTTTTCCCACCAGACGATGTTCCTTTCACCGCATTCGGCGTTGATAGATTGGTTTGACTTGCCTTGTCCTTTTGTCCGTCCTTCGTCGCGCCGGCCGTAGCTTTCTGGCCTGAACCCGGCTTCGACAATTCGCTCCACGACCGAGTGTCGTCATGATTGCCATGGCCGGTATGAAATATTTTCCCAAGGGTTGCCGTTGTGTAGCCGTTCACTTTGAATTGCTCTGGCAGGGTCACGGCATCGGGGAGGGAAGTGCGGAAATTGGTACCGAGATCGTGGATCTTCATCGTCTCAGGCCGGATACCGGTGAGCAGCGAGTTCCGCGACGGTGAGCAAACCGCTTGTTGGCAATAGGCGCGATCAAAACGCATTCCACTGGCCGCAAGGCGGTCGATGTTTGGCGTTTGTGCAAGCGTGTCTCCAAAACATCCGAGCGCAGGCCGCAGGTCGTCGACGGCGATTAAAAGTACGTTCAGTTTCTCTGGAGTTTTATCCTGAGCTATCGCGATGGTGCTGAACGCGAAAAACAGCGCGGTGTACCCGAACAGCGTTGAATGATTCACATATTACCTTTCATGATCATTGGTCAAAAATTTGGTCCGACGCTTACGCAGTTATTAAAACTACGGTTGAAATGAAAATCACTGGGCTTGAACGCCAAAGCGGAAATAGAGTTCGCGGGGTGGTAACTTGTCAATCTTACCTTCGAGGAGTGGAAGTAAATTCACACCGTCGAGTTGCCAGTCAGATTTTATTTGCGATCCGGCGGCGGCGAGCGCGGTAGGAAGCACGTCGAGCTGAA
>JANPLJ010000926.1:0-2462 GCA_031426475.1 Pirellulaceae bacterium
GGCGTAAAGTCGCTTTCGTTTCGTTGATCAACGGGTACTCCTTTTCGAAACTCGCCAAGTAATCCGTCGCAATCCCCGTTGGTGGCATACGCATGGATTGTCAAAATCTTGGATTCCTTGACTCGTATTATATCGAAGCGATTCAGTCGCCAAACAAATAAGAAAAGCCCGCTCGAATAAATGAACCGAGCGGGCTTCTGATTTTTCATTCCTTAAAAGTAGTGATCCCGATTCACACCGTCAAAAGCAACCTTTACTAAGGCAACATTTCTTGAAGAGTTGACCGGAATCGCAAGGGCATAGATCGTTTCTGCCAAGCTTCTCATCTAGCTCTTTGGTTCCATGAACGATCCGCTTCCCTCGCTTGACATGCGTTTCCGATGGGAATCCTTTACGACGTTTGCTCATCGTTTCGAAAGCATGACTGCTCGGTGAATTGGTCTTGATCGTTGTGACACATGATTAGTCTCCTATTTCTTGAATGCCACTTACCTAGTCCAAAAAAGCGACGTTTCGCATGGCACTTGATTCGTTTTCAGTGTTCATCAAAACCCGATGCCATCCATGTAGCGTAATCGTTGCATGATCTGAGTGACGGACTCGACCACGAACAAAAACACCAGGATTGCGTCGCATGGCTCGCCATCCCCAGTTCTTGGCTTGATGGTTTCGTGCAAGGATCGTTCGATACTGGCTTTCTGTAACGCCATTCGGATGACGGCTACAAACATGACTCACCAAGCCGATCTGTTCCAATGTCGAGCGACACCAAGCCTGAGGATCGCATTCGACGAGTAGGTCGTTGAAGTACCTTCAGCCTTGCACCTATGCGTTCGAATTTTGTGTTGAGAATTGACGTGTCCATGCCTTGATGGACACGTCCCTATCATTGCGGTTCGGTTTCGCATTGGAAAAATGTCGTTGGTCGATCACCGATTATTCCAGGTTATCGACAACTGAAGGATCGTCGCTAAGGATACCCAAATAAAATACGGTATCTGAGCGAGAGCCACCCAACGGTAATGACTCCAAATGGCGACGATCATCCAAATGATGGTTATCCAGACGACCAAAATATCGACGGCTGCGAGTGGGAGATTGCGAAGGCCGAACTGAATCGGGGTGAAGATCAGATTGGCAACGAGGTTGATCGCAAATGGTAACGCAACCATCATGGGCACTTTCTGCCGGATCGCTTGAACGAAAACGAAGCCAAACGAGATCAATATCGCCGGATAGAGAATCTGCCAGATCAAGCCTATCGTTGCTGGTTCGGGAGTCCAGCTTGGCTTTTGAAGCGAATCGTACCAGTCACGCCATTCCATAGTTTGTTCTCAATCTTCCTCTGAAGCATAGAAAGAACCAGTCTACTAGAATTCAGTTACTATGTATCGAGCCGGTCGGAATGAAAGAGAATAGTTTGGTACGATGAACTTGAAGAGGAGTAAACCATGGACCATAAAACCGTCGAAAAACTTGAAAGCAAGATCGAAGATGCCATCGCCGAAGTCATCCTCTCGATGGGGCTCAAAAGGCTCCCTCTCTTACCAGCACGCCATACGATGCATCTCATGGCAAAAGCTGCCGTAACGGTTTACGAAGCAGCGGTTGAAAATCAGATTGACGACCAAAAGGAATAAAATGAAACGAGATCCGATTGTAAGAACAAGCGCTGTCGGAAGAACCGTTGCGGTAGTCGGCGATATCTATCGATTTCTTGCGATGGGTGATGAGACCGATGGCAAGTATGCAATGTGGGAAGCCATTGTGCCTCCTGGCGGTGGACCTCCACCGCATGTTCATAGCCTAGAAGAAGAGGGTTTTTTTGTTATCGAAGGCGAAATCACATTCCAAATTGGCGATGATCGAATCGTTGCCAAAGCCGGAACTTTTGCCAACATGCCCATCGGGACGCCGCATTCATTCAAGAACGAATCGAACGAAACGGCCAAGATGCTCATCACGATTGCTCCGGCTGGACTAGAACAAATGTTCTTTGAGGTTAGTTCACCTATGCCACAAGGCGCAACAACCGCTCCCCATCCCACCAAAGCTGATATTCAGAAGCTTTTGGAAATTGCTCCAAAGTATGGAATCGAAATCCGATTGCCGAAGCATTGACGGAGATTACGTCAGTTTGTCGATACGTTCGCCAACAGGGGCGACTTGCTCGTCTATCGGGATTCTGGATGGCAGCGGTTGTTCGATTCGCTAGGCGGCTCATCGAGTTTTAGTGAACGTGTTTGGGGATCCGGGCATTATCAGACCAAGCCGCCCTGGGGATGAAAGGTAACAACCTAAGAGATTCCCCCGGAATTACCCCAACACCGTCGCCGTAAGCCCTTCCTGTTAAAAGACTTACAAGTGGCTGGAGGCGGGCTCGAACCGCCGACACACGGATTTTCAGTCCGTTGCTCTACCAACTGAGCTATCCAGCCAAGAACCAAAGCCTTTTATTGGGT